>JBGSUY010000395.1:0-14673 GCA_041753195.1 Chromatiaceae bacterium | reverse complement strand
GCCCACCCCTGCCCCGGTGGCGGCCCCGCCTGCCGCTTCAGCCGAGCAGCCCGAGGCATCCGCCCAGGCGAACGACGGCTGACGGGGTCCCGGTGCCGGGGTTGGCGGCGCCTTAACCCGGAGCTTCCAGCAGGAGAGTCGGGCTCAGGACTCCAGCAGGGAGAACTGATCGGCGATCCAGGTGTCGTCGGGCTTCGGGACCGTCGCCGAACTGGGATCCGCGGGCAGGACCAACTGGATGCGGTGTCCGCCGTCCGATGGCTCCAGGCGCAGATGACCGCCGTGGTGCCAGGCGATGAGGTGGGCGTCCAAGAGGCCGGAACCCGGGCCGCTCGCCTGGGGGTCACCCTCGAACAGAAGCACGGCGGCCAGCCCGGGTACCGAAAGACCGCCGGGCGTGGCCTCCTCGATCCGCACCCGGTCCGCCACTTGGCTCCTCAGGGCACCAAGCAACCGATCGAGCAGGGCGCGCCGACACTGGATCATGGGTCCGGTCCCGACGGGCTCGAAACCATGGTCCACCAGCAGGGCGGCGGGCGAGACCAGATCCGGGAAGCCGCCGGCGGCGGCCTCATCGAGCTCCCGCAGCCCCCGGTGCAGGGTGATGAGGTCCTGGGTCTGGCGCACCTCCTGCCCCCAAAGCTCCATCTCAGCGGGCGACGCCCGCTCCGTGCTCTGCGTCCGAGCGGCATGCCGCGCCCAGTCGCTTAAGCCCTGGGCCACGTGCCGTAGATGGCTGAGCCCTGCCCCGATGGCCAGGAGGCTGCGCAGGCGGTCCACCTGGGAGGCCCGTTCCATGACGCTGAGCTTCTCCTTGACCAGCAGGTCGCGCTCCCGGCGCAGGAGGAAGAACTCCATGCCGTGGCGCAGCTCCGCGCGCAGGGCCTCCAGGTCCCAGGGCTTGGTAATGTAACGTAGGATCTCACCGCGATTCACGGCGGCGATGGCATCGTCCAGGTCCGAGTAGGCGGTAGTGAGCATGCGCACGATCTGCGGCCACTCGGCTCGCGCCCGCTTTAGGAGGTCAACTCCCTGCTGCCCCGGCATGCGCTGGTCGGTGATCAGGATCGCGATCTCGTCCCCATGGAGCTCCAGCAGCTCGATCGCCTCTTGGACGTTCCCGGCGGTGAGCACGGTGAAATCCCGCGCGAAGGCCATGCGGAAATACTTGCGGGCCTTCTCTTCGTCATCGACGAACAACACCGCATGACGGTCGTCTGGCGCTGGGCTGGTCATGACACCTCCTCGGGTGTGGCGTCGTCCAAATCGGGGCGGCCTGCAACGGGCGGGAAGCGCAGCTCGACACGAGTGTACTCTCCCAAGACCGACCGACAAGCGATCTCCCCCCCAAGCTCCCTCATGACCCGCCGGCAGAAGGGCAGGCCCATGCCAGTGCCCCGCTCGGGACCCTTGAGGCTGAAGAACTCGTCGAAGATGCGCGGCAGCACCTCGGGCGCGATGCCGCTGCCGGTATCGGTCACCGTCAAGCGGTTCCAATCCGGACCGGACTCGGCCAACAGACGGATATCGCCCCTGCCAGCGGCGTGAATCCCATCGAGCGCGTTCTTGATCAGATTGTGGAGCACATGAATCAACAGGGTTGGGGGCCCGTAGAGCTCGAAATCGTCGCCCTCGCTCCGGATCCGGTCCTGCTCGCCGGCGGTGAAGGGGTAACAAACCAGGGACTCACCGACCAACCGGGCCAGCGACAGCCGCTCCTGCGGGATACCTTCGCTGCCCCTGGGGCTTGCGTTCATGAGCAATAGCCGCACCAGCATGCGGGAGCGGTTAGCGGACTCCTGGATCAGGGCCGGGGCAGAGTCGAGCACCGCCAAGGCGCCGGGAGGGATCACCGTCGACTCATCTTCCGGTGCCGTGCGGCGGTAACGCTCCACCAGCGCGGGGAGATAACGTTCCAGGCCCGCCGCCGCGGTGGCGATGGTGGCCAAGGGGGTCGCCAGCTCGTGGGCCATATAGGACGCCAGGGCGATCATGGTCTGGCGGCGGGCCTCGAGCAGCTCCTGCTCGGCCTGCCGCTGGCGGTGGAGCTGCAAGGAGGTACGAAGATCCGCCCGCAAGGAGTCCATGTCCCAGGGCTTGAGGATATAGCGGTGGATCTCGCCCCGGTTCACCGCCGCCACCGCGTCACTCAGGTCGGCATAGGCGGTGGTTAGCAGACGAATAATGGTCGGGTAGTGCCCCTTGACCCTGGCAAGGAGCTGGACCCCCGTCTCCAGGGGCATCCGCTGGTCGGTTACCAGTACTCCCACGCCCCCCGTCTCGGCTTTCGCCTCCGCCGCCAGGATCAGCTCCGCCGCGGCGGCACTCCCGGCCGTCAGTACCCGAAACTCGGACCCGAAGGCGCGCACGAAGTACTTGATGCTCTGGGGTTCGTCGTCCACATAGAGTATCGCTGGGGACCCAGACTCCAAGTCGCGCTCGCCCGTGCTCACAGTAGACCCGCCTTGCGGTAGGCGCTGGGTGGACCCGAGTCCCATTCCCCGCCCGGGCCCCCAGCGCCGGGTTGATCCCGGTGAGCACCCCTGCCACCGGAGCGCTCCCGCCGAGACGCCCTCGCTCGAAGAAATAGGTCCTTGGCCTCAGGACCAGGCCGCATGGTGCGCAAAGTCCTGGCGGAGCGGGATCCCATCCGCAACCGCCAGGTCGAACGTCAACTCCGAACCCTCGCCCGGTCGGCTGGTCGCCGTCAGCCGGCCCTGATGGTTGGTTACGATGGTATGGCAGATGCTCAGGCCCAGCCCCATCCCCTCCCCCACGTCTCGGGTCGTGAAGAAGGGGTCGAAGATACGCCCCAGGGTCTTGTCTTCCATGCCGACCCCGTTATCCGACACCCGCACACAGAGCCGCCCATCCCGCTCCTCACCCTCGATACGGATAGACCCGGCCCGGCCATCCGCGATGGCACCGATAGCCTTGGCCGCGTTGGCCAGCAAGTTGACGAGGACCTGGGTGAGGTGGCTCTTGGACCCCAGCACCATGGCAGGAACTGGCAATCCCTGGATCACCTCGATCCCGTTGAGCTCATGGGCCGTGAAGCGCAGGGCCGCATCCACCGCCTCGTTGAGGTCGAAGGCGCCCTGCTTCTCCGCCTCCGTGGGATAGGCGAAGGCCCGCAGATCACTCACGATGGTGCGGATGCGGTCCATCCCATCCTGGATGTCCCCCACGATCTCCCGCATCAGCTCGTCCCCCTGGATGGTCGGATCGGACCCAAGGAGCTGCAGCGCCGTGAGGCTGTAGTTCAGCGGGTTGTTGATCTCGTGCAGCAAGCCTGCGGAGAGGTTCCCAAGCGCATTGAGTTTCTCACTCTGAATCAACTGCGCCTGGGTAGCCTCCAGGTCTTTGAGGGTCTGCTCCAAGCGCATGTTGCGTGCGGCCAGGTCCCGCTCCAAGCGGGCGTTCTCCAGCAGATTGCGCAGCCGCGTCAGGACCTCGACGGTGCTGAAGGGCTTGGTGAGGAAGTCATTGGCCCCGTTCTCCAGGGCCGTGAGCTTGGACTGCTCATCGGTCCGAGCGGTGAGCAGCATGATCCGCGACGGCCGCGGCTTCGCATCGGTCCGGATGCGCCGGCACACCTCCAGCCCATCCATCTCGGGCAACATCAGGTCCAGTACAATCAGATCGGGCTCCCGCTCCAGGGCCAACCTCAGGCCCTCGCGGCCATCACGGGCCTGCGATACCTGGTAGTCGCCCTGCAGGATCTCCGTCAGATAGCGACGCATATCGGGCTCATCCTCAACGACGAGTACGGTGGGCCGGCCCTCGTCGACCGGCACGTTAGCGCCAAGAATGTCCGCTGGCAACTCGAATGGCAGGCCGCCCTGCCGCTCGGCCATCCGGTGAATCGCCTGAATGACATCGACATCTTCCGTTTCCTCCTCGTCTTGGGCGGAGGCACCTGAAATCGGGAACTGCACCTTCATCGTCGTCCCCCTCCCCGGCTCGCTGTCTACGGACACGGTACCCCCCATGCGCCCGCTCATCTCTTTGACCAACGCCAGGCCCAAACCAGTGCCCCGATAACGGCGTGTACTGGATCCATCCGCCTGTCGGAAGCGCTCGAAAATGTGGCCCTGCTCCGACTTGGCGATTCCGATGCCATTATCCCTCACCTCGATCACGGCCCAGGGCCCCTCGACGTCGCTGCGGACCGATACCCAGCCCCCGGGCTCCGTGAATTTAATGGCGTTCCCCACTAGGTTGACAAAGATCTTCTCCAGGGCTCTGCTATCCCCTTCAACGACAAAATCGGAAGCGAACAGGTCGAGGTTAAGCTGCAGCCCCTTGGCCTCGGCCAAGTGCAACATCGAATCGACTACGCCACGCAGCACCCTGTTGGCCTCCACGGGTCGCAAATCCAGGCCGCCCACATTCTCCTCAAGCCGAATCAGGTCCAAAAGCTCGTTGACCAGCTTGAGCAACCGCAGTCCGTTGTCCCGCACTACCATGAGCCGCCCTGCAAGGGCATCCGGCAACCGAGTCCCTTCACTGAGGATCTCCTGTACCGGGGCTAATATCAGGGTCAGCGGAGTCCGCAGCTCGTGACTGATGTTGCTGAAGAAATCCGTTCTCTTGCGGTTGAGATAATCGAGCTCACGGATGCGCCCGGCAAGATCGTACGACAGCGCGAACTCCTTCTTCCTCCGGCCATGAAGAAGCCAAGTGGCGTATACGGCGATCAGCCCCGTTCCGACCATGAAGAAGATATTCTCAACGTACGGAATCCCCAGCTCTCCGCCCCCGGCATACAGACAAGCACCCGTGTAGAGCAGCAGACTGAGCAAACAAAAAAGAAAGGTCTGTAGGAATACAGTCGGTAGAAAGAGGCCTATACCGATGATCGGAAGGTTCAACCCCGCATAATAGCCCGAATACTCACCATCGGTAACGGCAATCATCCAGACGATCATGACCTGAATTAAGATCAAGCAACCAAGCGACGCGAGCGGAAGCAGTCCCCTGGCCCATCTGAGTGCTACCAGTACCATTACGGGGATGCTGGCCGCGCAAATTATGCGTATGTATAGGAAGGGGAGAAACCAATCTGGATAGACCAGCCAGTCAAGCAGGGCAAATACCGGAACCAGTACGATCGAGACCCCTGCGGATATCTTCGAATGGTGCACCCATTGGGCTTCGACATTGGCCGCATAGGCTTGACCGAAATCCGGTGGCAACACCGGATTTCCTGCCCCGCCTTCGCCTGGACTGCTCAATGTCCCAAGCCGAGCACCGGGAGCGCTGGGCATAGAAGAGTCGGCCGTCACGTTAGGAAGCACTCAGGTAGCGCCCATCGTCACACCCCAGGGGGAGCATCGAGAACCCCCTGCCTTCAGCGCAAGACATTTCGGACCTCAAGACATAGGTTGATCCCCGTCTCGTCCGTAAAGGTTCGCTGCAAGCCTAACCCCGGAACCAGGCGCAGCATTTGCTCCTCGTTACGATAGATTAAGTACCATTCTGCCAGATGCTCAAGGACGTAACGGTTCTGGGCACACTCGTGCATATTGGTGGCGATTAGCGTTCCCTCGGGGACCAACCAGCTAAAGAATAAGCGTAGCAGACGCGAACAAACCTTGTCAGAGAGATAGTCGAATAGCCCAGCGCAATAGACGAAGTCGAAATGCCCGCTCAGGTCACTGCGAGACATGGCCGTTGCGGATTTGAGGAGGAAGTGCACGGAGTCGTGAACATAGGACACCTTGGTTTGGCGTCCGGAATCTCGCACTGCGGCGTCGATCATCGACCGCGCATAGTCAAGGGTCTCGGCGTTAAAATCGAGCAGATGAAACTCGGCGTGCGCCGCGAAGGAATTGGACCTTATGAACCGCTGCACCTCCACGGCAGGACCACAACCAATACTGATCGCGCGAAACGGCCGGTCCGCTTCGACCGCCTCCGCTACACCGGCGTCCAGGTACTCTTGAAGGGAGCGCACACGATTTCTGACACAACGGGCAATGGGTAGGCGCACATAGGCCGCATTCACGAGCTTTGCATAGGCGCTTGGGCCCTCCGGCACCTCTCGGTGCGTCATATTCATCATCTCATAGTCACCCGCGTATCCGAGTGGCTTGGTGTATGTCCGGTAGCCATACGGGGCTACCAACAGCAAGGGGTGAAGCTCCTTTTGGGCGAATATCTTGTGAACCGGGAGCTCGCTGGCCCCCACGTTTTTGGCCACCTGATCGAAGGAATCATGGAGGGCCGCGAGCCGGTCCAATAGTGGACGCGCATAGTCCAAGAGGCGGTCGTAACTGGCAAAGATCTGGGCGATTGGCTCCTCGTTCTCCGCCTCGACACGCTGCAGCCAGTGGTTCAACTCGATGAGATAGGATCTCAGAGCGATGACGGCTATGCGATAGGGGTCCTGGATACGATTGATGTAGTCCCATTGCGTGACGAACTCTCCAGCCTCTGTGCGAAAGGAGTCGATCTGCCCATCGAATCGAGCCGACGCTCGCACCCAAGGATCGATGAAGCTCGCCGAGACGATGAGCATCAGGCCGGTATTGACAAGGTTGCTTACGGTAGCCCGGCCTTGATAGATGGGCTCATCACCACGGCGGATGGTGAGATCGGTGAGTACCTCACTCAGCTGAACGATGGAGTAGGGGTTGTAGACCTCGAAGACGACGGTCGTGCGCTCGAGCTTGATCAGAGTCCCCCGTGCGGCCTCGCCCTGGCTGTTTCTGAAGGTGATCAAGCTTTGCAGGTGTGCGTTATTTGTTGTCACTAGACGTCCGCCGGAAGGAGGCTGAGCGGCATGACGCTCGCTCCACGGTATGTTCTTGGAAAGGACCCAATTGGCGCGCCGTCCACACCGGCATCGAGGTTGCTGCTACCGCGCGACGAAAGAGTCATCCGACTTGGTGATATTTACGGAAACCGAGCTACGGATGGCGCAGTCGGAGCGCAGGACCACGATTGGGCGGGGCAATCGCTATACGCCGCTGCGTGCGCCAAGGTCGACACAGGCGCCGAATTCCAAGCTAGAGCGTACGGGAATTGGCAGCCGGGGCGAATCGGCAGTGGTTCGATTAGTGGCATCATGAATCCCAGACTGTCGGTCCCGTCACACTCTGACAGGTTCGGCGATGGGGCGCTGCCCTACTATCCCACCCGCCGCAGCAGCAGGGAGGCCGCGGCGATAAAGAGCAGCGGCGGGGCCAGGGCAGCGGCCAGGGGACTCAATTCGAAAAGCAGGGCCATGTAGGTGAAGGTCCGGCTGACCAGGTAGTAGAGGATCCCCACCAGCACCCCGGCGAAGATGCGCGAGCCGATCCCGCGGCTACGGGCCGACGCGAGCAAGATGGGCACCGAGACCAGGATCATAGAGAGGGTCAGGAGCGGATGCACCACCTTGCCCCAGAAGACCACCTCGTAGGCGGTCGCGTCCTGCTCGTTGATGGTCATGAAGCGGATGTATCGCCACAGACCCCAGGCGGGGAGCATCTTCGGGTCCACGACCACCAGCTTGAGCAGCCCCGGATCGATCATGGAGCTCCAGCCGGAACTTGGGATCCGTTCCACCTCGACCCCGTCCGGTCCGGCGCGACTGCGTGCGATGCCCTCCAGCACCCACTGGCCATCCACATAACGCGCCCGCTCGGCGTGGGTCGCGACCAGGGTGCCGGCTGCGCTGTCCGCCCGATAGATGAAGATGTCCTTGAGGCTGGTCCCCGACTGGATCTCCCGGATGTTCACATAAGCGCCCTCATCGACGGCCCAGAAGCCGTAAGGCGTTTGCTGGGCCACGTCGCCGGACAAGGCCGTGCGCCGCAGCTCCATGCCCCGCTGCTCGGTCACCGGAGCCACCACCTCCCCGATCACCACCGCCAGCGCGGCGAGCAGCAGCCCCCCCAGCAGCCCGGACCCAACGATGCGTCCCACCGAGACCCCTGCCGCCCGCATGGCCACCAGCTCGGAGCGGCTGGCCAGGGCCCCCAGACCCACTAGGGCGCCGATGAGGGTGGCGATGGGGAAGATCTGATACGCGTAGCGCGGCAGGCTGAGCCCCATCACCACCAGGGCATCGAGGAACCGATAGCTCGCCACCCCCACCTGTTCCATCTCGTCGGCGAGCAGGAAGAAGCCCAGCAAGGGCAGCAGGACGGCCAGGGTCAACAGGGTGCCGCTGATCACGGCGCCCGCTAGGTAACGATCGAGGATGCGCATCCGCAAGCTGGCCTTTAGCGCCTCGTGTGCAGGGTTCTCCTTATGACGGCCCGATGCCGGGCGTACTTCGACACCCGAGCCGAATCCGGTAGACTCCAGGCCTGCGATCCTATCACCTCCCATGGCCGCGACGGCCACCGTCCCCGAGCATCGAGGAGCCCCGCGATGGAGTTCAAGATCAAGACCGGCGAGCTCGCCGAGCAAAAGTCCCCCTGCCTGGTCCTCGGTGTCTTCGACAAGCGCAAGCTGTCCGGACCGGCGGAGGCGATCGACAAGGCGAGTGGGGGTCGGCTGACGGAGATCCTCAAGATGGGCGACCTGGACGGCGAGTCCGGCCGCACCCTGCTGCTTTACGACGTCCCAGGCCTGGCTGCGGAGCGCGTCCTGCTGGTGGGCTGCGGCAAGCGCAAGGAGCTCACCCGGACCCTGTATCGACAGGCCGTCGCGGCAGCCGTGGATCTGCTTCAGCGCACTCACGCGGGCGAGGCCCTGTGCGCCCTGCCGGAGCTGGCCCCCGACGGGACCGGGACCTACCTGGCGGTGCGCGATGCGGTCACCGCCGCCGCCGATCGGGTCTATCGCTACAGCGAAACCAAGGACGACAAGCAGGCCCCCAAGACCCCCCTGCGCCGCCTGACCCTGTGGGTATCCAAGAAGCAGGACCTGGACGAGGCGGAGCGGGCCGCCCGCCACGGCGCGGCCATCGCCGGTGGCGCCCGACTGGCCAAGGAGCTCGGCAACCTGCCAGGCAACCTCTGCACCCCCTCCTACCTGGCGGACAAGGCCCTGGAGCTCGAGGGCCGGTTCGACAAGCTGGACGTGGAGGTGCTGGAGGAGTCCGACATGGAGGAGCTCGGCATGGGGGCCCTGCTCTCGGTCTCCCGGGGCAGCCGCCAGCCGGCCAAGCTCATCATCATGCAGTACAAGGGGGGCCAGTCCGGAGCCAAGCCGGTGGTGCTGGTGGGCAAGGGGCTCACCTTCGACGCCGGCGGCATCTCCATCAAGCCCGCCGCGGACATGGACGAGATGAAGTACGACATGGCCGGGGGCGCCAGCGTCTTCGGCACCGTCCTGGCGGCCTGTGAGCTCGCCCTGCCCATCAACCTGGTGGGCGTGGTCCCGGCCTCCGAGAACCTCCCGGACGGGGCCGCCAACAAGCCGGGTGACATCGTGAAGAGCCTCTCGGGCCAGACCATCGAGATCCTCAACACGGACGCCGAGGGCCGGCTCATCCTGTGCGACGCGCTGACCTACAGCGAGCGCTTCGACCCCGCGGTGGTGATCGACATCGCCACCCTCACCGGGGCCTGCGTCGTGGCCCTGGGCAAGCACGCCTCCGGGCTCTTCACCAAGGAGGACAAGCTGGCCGCCGAGATCCTGGCGGCGGGCGAGGCTGCGGGCGACCGCGCCTGGCGCATGCCCCTCTGGGAGGACTACCAGAGCCAGCTCGACAGCAACTTCGCGGATATGGCCAATGTGGGCGGGCGGGAGGCCGGGGCGGTCACCGCCGCCTGCTTCCTCGCCCGCTACACCAAGGACTACAAGTGGGCCCACCTGGATATTGCGGGCACGGCCTGGCTGAGCGGCAAGGAGAAGGGCGGCACCGGGCGGCCGGTCCCGCTCCTGGTGCAGATCCTGCTCGGGCGCAGCGGCGAGAAGGCCTGATCGGCCTAGCCCTGCGCCGTCGTCCCCCTGCCCGGGCGATGCCCGAACAGGGCGATCACACCGGCCAGGGTCAGGGCCGCCCCGATGAGCAGGGCCCCCACCCAGGGATCGCTGAGCCGCTCCGGGGCGACCAACATCAGGGCCCCCAGGGCCAGCATCATGAGCCCGGAGAGGAGCTTCAGCACCCGCCCCTGATCCTCGCTCAGCTTGCGTCCGCCCAGGGTGAAGGTGAAGACCAGCACAATAGTCAGCAGGGGTAGGATATAGACGAGGTTGTAGAGCACCAGGTACCCGTAGTGCGCGCCCGGGGAGAGGTCATTCAGGGTGAGCACCCGAGTGAAGACCATGGGAAAGCCGGCCGTGCACAAGAGCTCGTAGCTGTTGGCCGCGAGCGCCAGGGCCACGGTACCGATCAGCATGGCCCCAAGGTTGTCCGCGGCGACCAGCCCCCGCATACGCCTAAAGAGTCCCGGCTTGGCGTGCTCGGGGATGGACAGGGTCGGGCCCTGGTGGAGCCAGAAATAGTCCTTCACGTTGAGGAGGCCGATCACGAGGGCGACCGCCCCCGCCACGGCCGTCACGACCGGGGTGCCCCCCACTACCAGGAAGAGGTTCAGCCAGGCCGCCATGAAGAGGAAGTAGACCAGGCCGGAGAAGAGCACGAAGGTGCCGCCGATCAGCAACATGCGACCCCGGCTGCGGGCATGGACCAGGAGGCTCAGGAGGAACAGGAGGACGAAGAAGGCGCAGGGGTTGAAGGCATCCAGACCGGCGATCACCAGGGTGAACAAGGGCAGAGACAGGGCCCCCGTCTCCAGCCTGCCGAGCAGGGGCACGTCGATGGCCCCACCGGTTGCCAGGGCCGGGGCTCCATCCCCCGAGACGGCCCCCGATCCTCCCACCTGGGCGGCCTGCCGGCAGAATTGGGCCAGACCCAGGATACGTGCGCCCATCCCCGCGGCATCGTCGAACCCCGTGAGGAGCTGACCGCAGACGAAGAAGGCCGGAACCGAGCGGGCCTCCTGCCCCAGACCCCGGGCCATCTCCACATAGAGGGCCACATGGTCCCGGTTGCCGGTGAGCTCGAAGTCCCGGACCTCGATCCAGGGCTCCTCCCGGCGCAGCCGCTCCAGGAAGGGCAGGGCATCCAGGCAATGGGGGCAGCGTTTGGACCAGAAGACCGTGATCGGCACCCGAACCTTCCCGTCCCGGTCCTGCAGCAGCCAGGCGCCGGCCTGGGCGGCGGGGACGCCCGCGGACGGTGGCTGATCCGCCGCCTGGGCTGACCCCGCGAGCCAGGGCAGGAGGAACAGGGCAAGCCAGAGACGGGGCTTCGCTTGGACGGCGGGCACGGGATGGACCTGATGGCGCGGTACAACCGCGGTTGCCAAAGATCTTAACCGACCGGAGGCGAATGCGAGGGGCCGGCCCCTCGCATTCGGGGTGTTAAACTGGTAAGCGGACGGCGGCGCTGTTGCACTTGCGCCCCTGCCCTTCCGAAGGGCAAAGCGCCGGAGCCCCGGCAGAGACCCCACCCGACCCATGAAGCAGCCCCATGTACGCCCCAAGACTCGATCCTCCCTGGTCCCGCGACTGCGTTCCTGGTGGCGGGCCCTCCCGCTCGCCCTGCTGGGCGCCTGCACCAACGCGGACGACATGAACAACCGCCGTGAGGCCTTGATCGCCGAGATCGAGGCGGACGTGCGCCTGACCGCCCACGAGCTTGGATTCTCCCGGCTCGACCCCGCGGTGATCGCGGCCCTGAGGTCCGTTCCCCGCCACGCGTTTGTGCCCGAGTGGCAGCAGGACCTGGCCTACGGCAACCACCCCCTGCCCATCGGGGCCGGCCAGACCATCTCCCAGCCCTACATCGTGGCGATCATGAGCCAGCTCCTGGGGGTCGGCCAGGGGGATCGGGTCTTCGAGCTTGGCACCGGGTCCGGCTACCAGGCGGCCATGCTCGCCGCCATGGGCGTCGAGGTCTATACGGTGGAGATAGTCCCGGAGCTGGCGGACCACGCCCGGGAGACCCTGGATTCACTGGGCTACGACAAGGTCCAGGTGCGCGCCGGGGACGGCTGGCTGGGCTGGCCCGAGGCCGCGCCCTTCGATGGCATCATCGTCACCGCGGCGGCCCCGCGGATCCCGGAGCCCCTGGTGGAGCAGCTCAAGACCGGCGGCCGCCTGGTGATCCCGGTCGGCCAGCCGGATGGCGTCCAGCAGCTCGTGGTCTATGAGAAGGAGCCATCGGGAGAGCTGGTGGGCCGCCACCACCTCCCGGTCCGATTCGTGCCCGTGACCGGTGGCCACGGGCGCTGACCCGCCGCCGCCGCGGGTCACCATCCACCCTTTTGAGGAGATCCCAGATGAAGCCTGCCTTGAGCGTACTGGCGACGCTGGTCCTCGGCCTCGGCCCCCTGGTCACCCTCATCGCTCAGGCCGCGCCGGGCCAGCCGGAGCTGGGTCCGGACCTGGGCCCGGACCTGGGCAAGGAGCAGCGCTGGCGTGAGCAGATCGTCGACACCCTGATGGAGGGGGAGGCGGTAGACCTGCAGGCCGGTGACCTGACCTTCCTTGGGATCTACACCGAGTCAAGTAGTGGCGGAGACCCTCCCAAGGGCGCCGCCATCCTGGTGCACGGGATCGGCGTCCATCCGGATTGGCCCCAGGTCATCCATCCACTGCGGGTCGGTCTGCCGGAGCGGGGCTGGAGCACCCTCTCCATCCAGATGCCGGTGCTGCCCAACGAGGCCCAGTCGGCGGACTATCTGCCCCTGCTCGACGGGGTGGCGCCGCGCCTGGATGCAGCCATCGACTTCCTAGTGAAGCGGGAGGCCGGACCCATCGTGATCATCGCCCACAGCCTCGGCGCCACCATGGCCAGCGACTACCTCGCGACCCACCCGGACGCGGCCGCCGCCTATGTCGCGATCGGCCTGTCAGGAGGGGGCCCCGAGGCACGCCTGGACAACGTCCAGACGATTGGCCGAATCAAGCTGCCGACCCTGGACCTCTACGGCCAGAGCGACCTGGAGGCGGTGGTCGGCACGGCCCCGGCGCGGATCAAATCGGCGGTAGAGGGTGGAAACCGGGGTTACAACCAGGTCCAGGTGCCGGGCGCGGACCACTTCTTCGAGGGTCGGGACGAAGCCTTGCTCGACATCCTGACCCAGTGGCTGGACCAGACCCTCGCCGGCACCTGACCCGCGTCGACATTCGATGGGGCGGCGCCACTCCGGGGATCAGGGCTGGGCGCCGCAGAAGTTCACACAGGCATCGAGGGTGTCGAACAGGGTGCGGCCCCCGCAGCGAGCCGACCCGGTGGGCCGGCAGCGGTCAGCTTGATAGTCGTAGTAGTACTTGCCGGAGCCCGGGGGGCAGGTCCCGGCACCGACTCTGGAGACGCAGCTCACCGGCAGCTCGTCGCTCTCTCGGACGACCCCGGCGCCGCCTCCGCAGCCGGCCAGGAGGACAACTAGACCTAAGGAACCAGCCAACCAGCAACCCCGCATGGAGCCCTCCGCAACAACCACCACAGGGGACACCTACCGGCCCTGGCCGGATTCTAGCGAGGGCGCCTGAGCGGTTGTGAAAAAATCGTCGCGAGCAGCCCAGATCGGACCCTGGGGGCGCAACGAGCCGCGCAGTGAGCGACGAGACATATCAAGCAGATAGGCGGGGAGCAAACGAGCACGCGGCGCGGCGATGGGGGTGCGCAGTCGGTTTTTCACAACTTCTGAGGCGAGCCAGGGGAACCGGAGACCTTCGGGAGGGGCATGTCAGCGCCCGGCGCGCATGGCCGCACCCCGGGGCGCATGCCTCCACCAATCCCGATGCCGGAACTCCGTTCCATCCCGGGCCATGGGTCGATAGACGCCGTTCTGGACGAAACCCCACCCCTTGATCCGTGGTCCATGCAGGAACAGGGTCCAGGCCGGGCGGCCCGCCCGCAGCACCACCCGATGGAAGGTATCCCCGCGCAGCCAGTTGACGCGCCCAGGACGAACGAAACGGCGGACGGTGCGGCCCTCGGCGCCCGGCTCGCCCCGAATCTCGTCATAGCCGGCCACCAGGACCAGGCTCAGGGCCTGGCCCCAGGGGTGGTCGTGCAGCCCGCGATCGGGGTCCGAATCGACGAAACGGTGCAGGTAGACATGCCAGCGTAGGAGGCCCAACAGGTAGTAACGTTCCAGATAGGGCTCACCCCCCTCCCCGTCGATGAAGCGGCAGGGAAGACGGTCGGTCAGGGCTTCGAGTAGGCGCTCAATCATGGTGCTCGGAGGTCTGTCTCAAGAGATCGGTCTCGGGCGTCTCCGTTAGACCTTAGCCCGCATAAGGCTCAATCCATGAGCCCGCGGGGGGGGTAACGGGGCCCGACCGCAAGCGTGGAAGGGTGCCTGGTCTCCTTCGACAGGGCGGTAAGGGTCACACCAGTACCAGATTGTCCCGATGGATCAGCTCCTCTTCGTCCAGGTAGCCGAGGATGGCCTCGAAGCGGTGGCTGGGCTCGCCCCGGATGCGGGCCGCCTCCTGGACGTCGTAATTGATGAGCCCGCGGGCCACCTCCTTCCCCTGCTCGTCCACACAGGCCACCAACTCCCCGCGGGCGAAGGTACCATGGACCGCCTTGACTCCCACCGCCAACAGGCTGGTGCCCTTCTCCCGCAGGGCCCGCACCGCCCCGGCGTCCAGGGTGAGGCGCCCGCGCACCTGGAGCTGACCGGCCAACCACTGCTTGCGCGCCGCCTGGGCCTCCTGAACAGGCACCAGGAGGGTACCCACCCGCTCCCCCTGGCCGATCCGGGTCAG
>JBGSUY010000394.1:0-3329 GCA_041753195.1 Chromatiaceae bacterium | reverse complement strand
AGTAGCGCCTTGGTGGAGCACATTTCAGCGCAAGCCGGCAGTTTGCCTTCGGCCAGGCGATTGCGGCCGTAATTTTCGAACTCGGCCTGGCTGCCATTGGCCTCGGGGCCACCGGCGCAGAAGGTGCACTTATCCATCTTGCCCCTGGAGCCGAAGGCGCCCTCCGTGGGGAACTGGGGCGCGCCGAAGGGGCAGGCGTAGAAGCAGTAGCCACAGCCGATGCAGATGTCCTTGTCGTGCAGCACCAGGCCGTCCGCGGTCTGGTAGAAGCAGTCCACCGGACAGACCGCCATGCAGGGGGCGTCCGAGCAGTGCATGCAGGCCACCGAGAGGGAGCGCTCCCCCGGCTCGCCGTCGTTGATCGTCACCACCCGGCGGCGGTTGATCCCCCAGGGGACCTCGTTGACATTCTTGCAGGCGGTCACGCAGCCGTTGCACTCGATGCAGCGCTCGGCGTCGCAGAAGAACTTCATTCGTGCCATCGGCCTTCTCCACGATTGCCCCGGGGCATCGCCCCGGAGTTCTTACTCAAATCGGACTGCAAGCGGCTTGGGGCCGAGAACTCCCATTGGGCCGCGCCCGAGACTGGTTCTCCCTCGGCCCTCGGCCCTCGCCGCTCGCAACTCGCCCCTTCCTATGCCGGATAGATCTTGCATAGGGAGCACTTGGTCTCCTGCATGGCGGTCACGGAGTCATACCCGTAGGTGAAGGCCGTGTTGGCCGCCTCGCCGAGGACATAGGGATCGGCGCCCTCGGGATACTTGGCCCTCAGATCGGTCCCCTGGAAGCGGCCGCCGAAGTGATAGGGGGCGAACACGACCCCGGGGGCCACCCGCTCGGTGACCATGGCCTTGACGCGAATGCGGGCCCCCTCGGGGCTCTCCAGCCACATGTCCTTGCCGTCGCGCACCCCGGCATTGTTGGCATCGCGAGGATTGATCTCGGCGAACATGTCTTGCTGGAGCTCCGCGAGCCAGGGGTTGGAGCGGGTCTCGTCACCGCCGCCCTCGTATTCCACCAGGCGCCCGCTGGTGTAGATGAGCGGGAAGTCCGTGGAGTAGTCAGTCGCCTGGATCGACCCGTACCGGGTCGGAAGCCGGTAGAAGCTCTTGCGATCCTCATAGGTGGGGTATTTCTCGACTAGGTCCCGGCGGCTCGTGTAGAGGGGTTCCCGGTGGATGGGCACCGGATCGGGGAAGGTCCAGACCACACAGCGCGCCTTGGCGTTGCCGAAGGGGGCGCAGCCGTGCTTGATGGCAACTCGCTGGATGCCGCCGGAGAGGTCGGTCTTCCAGTTCTTGCCCTCCGCGAGCGGCTTCTCCTCCGCGGTCAGGTCATCCCACCACCCGAGCTGCTTGAGGATGTCCGCGGTGAACTCGGGGTAGCCCGAGTCGATCTCAGACCCCTTGGTCCAGGAGTCCTCCGCCAGCAGGCTCACCCCGTTGCGCTCCACGCCGAAGCGGGCCCGGAAGGGCAGGCCGCCCTCGGCGACGGTGATGGAGGTGTCATACAGGTTGGGGGTTCCCGGGTGCCGCATCTCGGCCGTCCCCCAGCAGGGCCAGGGCAGACCATAGAAGTCGCCGTCGGCGGGGCCCCCATTGGCCTTGAGGCTGGTGACGTCGAAGGTGTGCCAGTTCTGCTGGTGCTGCTTGAGGCGCTCCGGACTCTGCCCCGTGTAGCCGATGGTCCACATGCCCCGGTTGTACTCGCGGACTATGTCCTCGATCAGGGGCTCGTCGTTGGTCACCTTCACGTTCTTGCACAGCTCATCGGCGAAGCCGAGCTTCCGGGCGAGCTGGTACATGATGGTGTGATCGGGCCGGGACTCGAACAGGGGCTCGATGACCTTGTCGCGCCACTGGATGGAACGATTGGAGGCGGTCACCGACCCGTAGGTCTCGAACTGGGTGCAGGCGGGCAGCAGGTAGACCCCGTCGGTGCGGTCGTGCATGACCGCCGATAGGGTGGGGTAGGGGTCGATGATGACCAGCAGATCCAGCTTCTCCATGGCCTTCTTCATCTCCGGGCCACGGGTCTGGCTGTTGGGCGCATGGCCCCAAAAGACCATGGCGCGCACATTATCCTTTTGCGTGATGTTGGCCTTGTCCTCAAGGACGCCGTCGATCCAGCGCGACACCGGGATGCCCTTGGCATTCATCGGCAGCAGGGGCTTGTCCTTTTCCTGCTCGTAGCTCTGCTGGTCGAAGCGGCCCTTGAGCCACTCGAAGTCGACGCCCCACACCTTGGCCCAGTGCTTCCAGGATCCCTCGGCCAGGCCGTAGTAGCCCGGCAGGTCATGGGAGAGGACGCCCATGTCGGTGGCGCCCTGGACGTTGTCGTGACCACGGAAGATGTTGGTACCTCCGCCGGCCACGCCCATGTTGCCGAGCGCCAACTGGAAGATGCAGTAGGCCCTGGTGTTGTTGTTGCCGATGGTGTGCTGGGTGCCGCCCATGCACCAGATGAAGGTGCCGGGGCGGTTGTCGGCCATGAGCTTGGCGGCCCGGTAAACCTGCTCCTCGGGGACGCCGGTGACTCGTTCCACCTCGTCCGGCGTCCACTTGGCCACTTCCTTGCGTACCTCCTCCATGCCATAGACCCGTTGGCGGATGAACTCCTTGTCCTCCCAACCGTTTTCGAAGATGTGCCAGAGCATGCCGTAGACCAGTGGCACGTCGCTGCCGGGGCGCAGACGCACGTAGTGATCGGCGTGGGCGGCGGTACGGGTGAAGCGCGGATCGATGACGATCAGCGGTGCGTTGTTGCGCTCCTTGCCGCGGAAGACATGCTGGAGCGAGACGGGATGGGCCTCCGCCGGGTTGCCACCAATGATCAGGATCGCCTTCGAGTTGTGGATGTCGTTGTAGGAGTTGGTCATGGCGCCGTAGCCCCAGGTGTTGGCGACGCCGGCGACGGTGGTGGAGTGACAGATGCGGGCCTGATGGTCTACGTTGTTGGTGCCCCACATGGCCGCGAACTTGCGGAACAGATAGGCCTGCTCGTTGTTGTGCTTGGCGGAGCCCAGCCAATAGACCGAGTCGGGCCCGGACTGCTCGCGGATCTGGAGCATCTGGTCCCCGACCTCGTTGAGGGCCTCGTCCCAGGAGATGCGCTTCCACTTGCCGCCCACCAGCTTCATGGGGTATTTGAGCCGGCGCTCGCCATGGCCGTGCTCGCGCACCGCCGCGCCCCTCGCGCAGTGTCCGCCCAGGTTGAAGGGGTGATCGAAGGCGGGCTCCTGGCCGGTCCAGACCCCGTTGCGCACCTCGGCGTAGATGCCGCAGCCCACGGAGCAGTGGGTGCAGATGGTGCGGGCGGTAGTCTTGGCC
>JBGSUY010000393.1:0-1543 GCA_041753195.1 Chromatiaceae bacterium | reverse complement strand
CAGCAGCTCGCCCGAGAGGACGTCGCGCGTCTCGGCCTGGGCGGGGGCTTTGCCCAACAGCACCAGGTTCGGGGCGTGGCCGTAGCCATATCCGTAGCCGAACCCGACGTCCTGCATCACCGCGATATCCACCGGGCGCAGGTCGGCGATGAATTCGAACTGGCTGACCAGGGTGCCGTTGGTGGCGTCCTTGACGGTCGCGAGATTCTGGCCATCCGCCTGGGCGACGACGGCGATCTCGGGGGTGCGGTCGCCGTTGACGTCCCCGAGTGACCGGAGCCAGGCGCGCCCTGCCGGCTCCACGCCGTCCTGGACCTCGAAGGCCCCCATGTCGATACGCCCGTTGACGACACGCGGATAACCTTCCCCGCGCTGGTCAAACTCCGGCGGCGGGACGAAGTCCGGGTCGCCCCGGTCGATGGCGGGGCTGCCAGGCAGCAGGGCGTGGGTCTGGGTCGGGCCGCCGTTGTCTTGGAGGGGGCCAAGCAGCGGGTCCTCGCCGATGATGTTGGTTGCGTTGATTGTCACGTAGCCGGGAGCCTGGATCAGTGAATAGTCGATGCGGAAATTGCCCTCGCCTGACAGGTCTGGCCCATTCCCAGAGACGATTGAGTTCCTCAGCGAGGCCCCGCTCGAGTAATACTCGTGTCCCTCTACGGAAACTCCCCCAGCTGTGTTATTGGCGATCGTGGTGTGATGGACAACTCCACGGGCGTTGCTGTATCCGACACGTAAGAGGGTTATGCCGGCGAGGCCTCGGTTTCCGGAGACTGTGGAATTTACGATCTCGAGTGATCCTCCAGCATTGCGAATCCCACCCTGGCCATTTTCCGCGACGGTGCACGAATTGATCGAGACGTTGCTACCACGATACTGGCTGCTCGACGATGAAACGCCAACGCCTTGGTTCGCGGTTATTGATGTGCGCTCCAGGCGTAGAGTGTCGCAGCTGTCGCTGATGCCCGCTTCAGCATTGCCCGAGATCAGGCTGTCTTCAATAACGGCATTGGTAAGTCCAAAATATTTGAAAAAACAGCCCCCCTCGCTTCGGATCCCAATGCCATTCCCCACGATAGTGCAGCGGCGGACCTCTAAAGCGTTCGTCCTATAATACTCTAGATTTGCCATGTGCACTCCGGTCGAGTTGCCCGTGAGCACGCTGTCCTCTATTACCACACGGTTGTTCCCGCCGGCTCCAGAAGAGCTGATCGCTGTCATCCCGTTACTCAAGGTCAGACCTGAGATGCTGAACTGGATGTCAACGACGCCGAACGCGACTTTAAAGAGATCCAAAGCCCCGCCCCCATCCAACGTCAGGTCTGCAGCCCCGGGACCGCTGACGGTTAGCGCGTCAAGGACATTCAAGGCGCCTGAGGTGAGCGCGATGGTCCCGCTCACCGACGAGTCGAACACGATCTCATCCGCCCCTGGCAGGGCATTGGCATCGAGCACCGCCTGGCGCAGGCTGCCGGGCCCCGCGTCGTTGAGGTTGGTGACGGTGAAGGTGGCCGCAGGCGCGAGCGTGGGGACGGCGAGCGCGAGG
>JBGSUY010000392.1:0-3323 GCA_041753195.1 Chromatiaceae bacterium | reverse complement strand
CACCGGCTCGCCGTCCAGCACTAGGGACACCAGCCCGGTCTCGGGCGGCAGAGGCAGGCCCTCGGGACGCTGCCCCCAGTCGAAACGGCCGGTGATCGCGTACTCCCCGGGTGGCAGCTTCACCGTTGGACGGCCCTCCCGTAGCACGACCGCCAGGGGCCCCTCAGCGCTCTCGGTGTCCTGGGGCCAGACCTCCGCGTCGCCCGGAAGTGGCACCCAGGACTCGGCATAGACCTGCCAACGCTGGGCGAAGCGCCCACCCACGGAGCTCAGCTCCAAATGAAGACGGCCAGGCCAGGCACAGAGTCGATCGGTCGCGTCCCCGACCCCTGCATCGAGACCAGCGGCGGATCCAGCGGGGATTGAGGCCATCGGATCGACTGGGCAAGGACGCGGGTCCCGCCCCTCCAGGACCCAAGGGATCCAGGGCTCGAGGGCCGCCGGGACCTCAAGGGGCCGGACCCCGGTCTGCGCCTGGATCAGGGCCCAGGGGCCGCAAGCCCATACCAGCAGGAGGAGCGGCAGCAAGGGACGGCGACGGGGGTGGGAAGGCATGGGCGCACTCCGGAAACGGCGGTGCGGCCAGTGTAGACGAGGACCCGCGTGCAGAATGGGCGGCGCTTCCGGCGTCAGGACAGCGGACCGTGCCCGCCAGGTGAACCCAGTGGTCCCTTCCTGTATCGTGCCCGATCTTTCGTCGAACAAGTCCCGGCCTTACTCCCATGCGCTTCGAAGTCAGCAAGGAAGAGATCAAGCAGGCCAACGTGCCCCACGAGATCTTCCTCACCAACCTAATCGGCAATCACATCCTGATGACGGTGGCGGCGGGCGGGGTCGCCGGCAGCTTTCCATGGGTGATGGCCGTCATCCCGGTCATCTCATTCAGCCTGCTCGGCTACATCCTGTGGCGGGCCCGCAGGTCGCTGACCCGGGATCCCTGGTATGTCATGTGCCACTGGCAGGTCACCGCGCGGCGCAGCCGCATCTTCCTCTTCATGCTGTCCCTGCTCCTGATCGTCATGGCCCTGGGCTGGGTGGGCCACACCTACGGCGGGATGATGAAGGAGGCCGTGATGGCCCTGATCGCGGGGACTGGCATCCTGCCGATCATGGTGACCGTACTGGTGCTGGTAATCGTGGAGTCGGACGCCCTCTACCACGCCAACCAGGCGAAGCTACCCAAGTGGGTGGTGGAGCGCTATCCCAATCCGGAGGCCAGGATCATCCCGGAGGATGAGCACGCCCACATGACCCACTGAGCTCGGCCATGCGCGCGCCCGCGCGTCCAGCTCCCAACGGGGCTGCATCCCACTGAGTTGGGTCCCCCTTAGGACCCCGGGGCTGTCTTCACCTCGGTCGCGGGGCCGGCCACGGGCGCAGCGGGCTCCCCGCCCTTGGCCGCAATCTCCCGACCGACCAGCAGATTGAGCACCTCCAGTGCGCGGTCCTGGCTACCGGTTTGGGATGGGCTGGTCCGGTACTTGCCGTTGACGATCAGGGCCGGGACCCCGTCGATCCCGTACCGACGGCCCATTTCCTCCGCCTTGCGCACCCGTGCCTCCACGTAGAAAGAGCTGTAGGCGGCGCGGAACTCCTCCGGGTCAATCCCGACCTCGCCGGCAAACTTCACCAGATCGTTCTCGTTCATGATGGAGCGCTTCTGCACCTGCATGGCCTTGAACAAGGCCTCGTGGAAGACCTCAAGCTTTCCCAGAGACTCCGCCGCGTAATAGGCCCGGGCATGGGGCTCCCAGCGGGGGCCGGTGGCGGGCATGCGTCGGAAGGCGACCCCGGCGGGCTTGCTGGCCACCCACTGGTCCATTGCGGGCTCCAGGTGCCAGCAGTGCGGGCAGCCGTACCAGAAGACCTCCAGGACCTCCACCTGACCCCCGGTCTCGGTGGGCTGGGCCGGGTTCAGCACGGCGTAGTCAATGCCCTCGTCGATGGCCGCGAGAGGCATCGGGAGCAGTAGGGCGGCGAGCAGGAGGCCGGACAGCCGGGTCAGGGGGGTCTTGCCAAACATGGAAGGTTTCCTCGTTAGAGATCGCAACTGAGTTTGAGACCGCAGTCGGTATGGCCGTTCGATCGGTGTGGCCGCTCAATGGTCATTCCGAAAGGCGGAAAATCAAGCGGCAGCGGCGTAGTCCAGCACCAGGCCCAGGAACACCGCCATGCCGAGGTAGTTGTTGTTGAGAAAGGCATGGAAGCAGTCCGCCGGGTCCCGCTTACGGATCAGCCATTGCTGGTAGACGGCGAAGGCGCCAGCCACCTCGATGCCGGCGAAGTACCAAAGCCCCCGTCCCGTCGCCAGACCGATCCACAACAGGATCCCCAGCATCAGCACCTGAAGCAGGCCAATGGCGAGCCGGTCCCAGTCGCCGAACAGGATGGCGGTGGACTTGATGCCGACCTTACGGTCGTCATCCCGGTCCACCATGGCGTACTGAGTGTCATAGATCAGGGCCCACACCAGGGTCGCGGCGAACAGCACCCAGGCCAGGGACGGGATCGACTCGGTCACCGCCATGAAGGCCATGGGGATGGCCCAGCCGAAGGCCGCCCCCAGGAACAGCTGGGGGACATGGGTGACCCGCTTCATGAAGGGGTAGATCAGGGTCAGCGCCAGGGCCACGACGGACAGGGCCACCGTCTGCCAATTGAGCAGCAGTACCAGGCCGAAAGACGCGAGACTGAGCACCAGAAAAACGGCCACCGCCTCGCCGGGAGAGACCAGGCCAACCGCCAGGGGCCGTTGTCTGGTGCGGGCCACGTGCCCGTCGAAGTCCCGGTCCGCGAAGTCGTTGATGGCACAGCCGGCGGAGCGCATCAGCACCACCCCGAGCACGAACACCAACACCACGGGCCAGGGCGGCTCACCCTCCCCCGCCAGCCACAGGGCCCAGAGCGCCGGCCACATCAAGAGAAAGATACCGATGGGCCGATTGAGCCGCACCAGATGGAAATAGGAACGCCCCCGCTCTCGCCAGCCTCCGGGTGTGGGTCCCGACCGGGGTTGGCCAATCTTGACTCGAGGAAGCTCAGTACCGGTCATCGTCGAGCGCTGCCAGAGGATGGGCGGCGGATTATGACACAGTGAATCGCGAGCGGCGGCGCTCCGGACGGCCCCCTCAGGTGCATACTCACACCTGACTGTAGGCCTCCCGCCGGCCCAGCCAGCGGTCGATCAGGGGTGACACCAACTCGGGGTGGCGGGCCAGGATGAGGTCCGCGGCCCGCTGGGCGGCGGCGGTGAGGTGCTGGTCCCGCAGGGGGTCCGCCACCCGGAACTCCACGGTGCCGGTCTGGCGGGTCCCCAGCACCTC
>JBGSUY010000391.1:0-1745 GCA_041753195.1 Chromatiaceae bacterium | reverse complement strand
ATCCGCCGCCGCCATGCCCATCGGGGCGGCCCGGTCGGCAGCGCTGCGCGCGCTTTTGGTACTTAGAGGACTGCCAGCGTTTTTTTTACTGGCCGATGCAGGCGCCCCGCGCGGATCGCCTTGGAGAGGGTGTCGGGCTTGATCCCCAGACGCTCGGCCACCGCGGCGCTCTCCAAGCCTTCGTCAAGCAATTGCTGCGCCTCGGCGATCGCCGCGGGGGTCAACACCGCGGGACCGCGACCGTTGCGCGGCCGATAGAACCCTTTGGGTCCCTCGATCCGATAGCGCTTCACCGCCCGCTTGAGGCTGATCTTCGCCACCCCGAAGGCCCGGGCGACCTCGGCCTGCGTGGCACTGCCGTTGACGCAGAACTGGGCGGTGATCATGCGAAACGAGGCCACGTCGGTTTCATCGTGGACGAACACCGGCATGCTGCCGTTGAAGTAGACGACCTGCCCGCCCTCTTTGCGGAACGCCAACAACGCCGTGATGTGCGTGACCCCCTCAGGGAAAAACGGCAGCTGCATCTGGGGCATCGCGAGGGACTCCGGCAGAACACACCCGGGGTGGGTACGGCGGCTCCGCCCGGGCGCAGAACCGGGGTCATTCTAGAATCCGGGCGGGCTGCCTGCCACCGCCGCACCCCGCGCAGGAAAGGGCTCGCTTCCTTCTGAAAAAACACAAAAACTCAGACCGCTCTCAGAAAAGCGCGAGGGGGTGAGATCAGGTGGTCTGACCTCGGCGATCCGGAGGGGCGAATCCAGGCTGGTGCGCAGCGGCAACGAGTGGCTCACAGTCCGACCCATCGGAACTTCGAAGCATTTAGTGTGGGCTCGCCGTCCCAGCGGTAGGCCACCAGCTTGCCGCCCTTGGCGATGCTGTAGTCGAGGCAGGCGACCTTGTCGGTCGGAGAGGAGTCCGGGTTTGCCGGTCAGCCAGTAGTGGCCGACGAAGAGCGGTTTCCCGCCGTCATGGCCGAGGCGCACAGGCTCGGGGATCGGCTGGTCGGGCAGCCCCGCGCGTTCCTGGTCGGTGAGCATGGCGGCCTGACGGTAGGTGACCGCCTCGGAGTCCCACCAGCGCACCCGCACCCGGTGGCGCTCGTGACCGTCCTTGTCCTTGAATCTATGGGGTGATGGGAGGGGCACCTCGATGCCTTTCAGCAGGGCCTCGACCGCCTTGAAGATGCTGGGTTCCGGGGTGTCCTTCTCCCGTTCGTCTTTGGGCTCCCGACTGGCGGGGAGTATCAGCTCCCGAGTGAGGCGCCGATCGGCGCTCAGGTAGCGCGCCAGAAAGTTCATGTAGCCTGGATGCCAGCAGGCGTGGACCACCCGCAGCCCCGGCAGGTCCAGCCATAGGGGCAGGGTCAGGAACCAGTCGATGATCTCCCCATGGCGTGGGGTGCCGCCCACGGCATCGAGGAACGCCTTGTGCTGGAGGTAGTTCTTCTCGCCGTATTTGGGCGAGTGATGGGGGCGCAGGTAGTCGCCTGGGTTGTTGGGATCCGGCAGGAACCAGGCGATGGCATTGAGCTCGTGGTTTCCCATGACCGCCTGGGCGCTGCCAGCATCCACCATGGCGCGGACGATCTCGACGGTCTCGACCTGCTTGGGGCCGCGGTCGATGAAGTCGCCGACGAACAGCGCCTGGCGCCCCGGGTGACGCCAGGCCCCCAGGTGCTCCCGGTAGCCGAGGTCCGACAGCAGCGCCTGGAGGGCATCCGCGTGCCCGTGGATGTCGCCGAT
>JBGSUY010000390.1:0-2451 GCA_041753195.1 Chromatiaceae bacterium | reverse complement strand
GGCGAGCAGGCGCAGGGCGCCGTGCTGCTCGGCGGCCACCGCCAGTTGCTCGGCCATGGGGTAGATCCCCTGGGCGCCCGCCAGGGCCAGGATCTGCACCGCCATGGAGGCGAAGGCCGCTAGATAGATAAGCCCCAGTAGGCGCAGAAAGACCCAGCCAACGAGGCGGTAGTCGCCCGCCCCGGCCAGAAAGATGTCCCTCACCCAACGCAAGGCCATGCGCTGATGCCTCCGTTACCCTCTGGCTTCAATGTATCGGTACGAGCGGCGTCCCGCCGCGATGGGGCCTTGCCGGCCATATCGCCGCCGGCCGGATCGCGCCGAGGCGACGCTCCGACGGTCACTCGGGGATTCGGTCCACGTCCACCGCGACCAGGAGGTCGTGGGCGCCGCCGCCGTAGAAGATGCCACGCATGGGGGTCACGTCCTGGAAGTCCCGCCCTACCGCGGTGGTGATGTGCTGCTCCCCCAGGGTCTGGTCGTTGGTGGGGTCGAAGTCCACCCAGCCGAGATCCGGCACCAGCACGGAGAACCAGGCATGGGAGGCGTCCGAGCCCCGGAGCTTGGGCTTCCCCGGGGGCGGCAGGGTCTCCAGATAGCCGCTCACATAGCGCGCCGCCAACCCCAGGCCCCGCAGCCCAGCGATGGCGACATGGGCGAAGTCCTGGCAGACACCCCGGCGGTGCTCCATCACCTCCGCCACCGGGGTGGCCACGGTGGTGAAGTGGGGATCGTACTCGAACTCCGCGAAGATGCGTCCCATGAGCTCCCGGACGGCCTCCAGGATGGGCCGCTTGGGGGTAAACGACTGGGCCGCAAAGGCGGTGGCGGCCGGGTCCTGGGGTACCAGCGGCGAGGGCAGGGCGAAGATGCGCGCCTCCACCAGGGTGGGATCGCGACCCTGGTGCAACCGCTCCAGGGCGACCTCCCAGGGCAGGGTCGTCCCGGGGTCAGGCAGCTCGGGGGCGCTCACCTCCACCTCGCTGATGGCCGTCACCTCCAGGGCCGAATGGGACTGCTGGATCGAGAAGTAATTGACCCGGTTGCCGAAGAAGTCCTCGTGCTCCCGGTTCACCGCCGGCCAAGGATCGATCCGCAGCTGGCTCGTGAGGCACTGCTGGCCCTTGAGACCGACGCGGCGGGGCTTGAGATGCAGGATGCTGTGACACAGGGAGACCGGCTCGGCATAGGCGTAGCGGGTCAGATGGCTAATGCGGAATCTCATCAGGCGGCCGCCCCGATCCGCCGCAACAGGCTATGGGGCTGCTCATCGTGCCGGAAGTACTGGGCGGTGAGGGCATTGGAGACCGCCGCGAGCTGTCCGTCCAAGGACTTCAGCATGGTATCCAGGGCGACCCGGCGCCGGCCCTTGGGGTCCGGCTGGGCCAAGACGTCGATTTCCGCCAGCCGCACCTCCGTGAGGTTTCGCATCACCAGCCGCTCCGCTGGGGTACGCCCCACCGCTAGGTCGCCCCTCGGCATCTCGCTGACCAACTGTTCCAGCTTGGCGAGCTGATAGGCGAGGGCACGGGGATTGCCCTCGTCCTGGAACACCAGGTCCAGGAGGGCCCCCACCCGGGTACCAGTGCGGTAGCGGCGGCGATAGGTGATGAGGCTGTCGGTGACCCCGAGCACCGCCTCGATCAGGGTCGTCTCGTCCTGCTCCGCGACCACGGGGGTCAGGGTGGAGCGCAGCAGGGCGGCCAGCGAGGCGCCCCGCTCCAGGCGCCGGCCTGCCTCCAGGAAGTGCCAGCCCTCGTTGTGGGTCATGTTTTCCTGGGTCAGCCCGGAGAAGGCCACCAGGGAGGTGACCAGGGGGTCCAGCGCATCCAGCGCCAGGGAGAGCTGGGTCGGTGGGTGCCGAGTGAGATTGGCGAGCCGGCCCTCGATGTCGCTGATGATGCGCCAGGTATCCACCGACAGGCGCTCGCGCACCGAAAAGGCCGCCTGTCCCAGGGACTGGAGCGTCTGGGGCAGTCCCCCCAGGCGGGTCGAGTTGGAGATCAGGGACAGCATCTCCGGTACCGGGTTGGCCAGGCGCCCCTCGGCCCCCGCGCCCACGAAGCCGGGGAAGGCCTGGCTCTGGTTGGTCAGTGCCTCCAGGAGTGAGCGCATGTAGTAGGAGTCCGCCTGGGTGGCGGCGAGCTCCACCCGCTCGGCGAGCTTGAAGATGGTAATGCGCAGGAGCCGCACCAGGCCCTCGGCGCGCTCCGCGTAACGCCCGATCCAGAACAGGTTGTCCGCCACCCGGCTGGACACCTCGCTCTCTTGAGTGACCGCCGGCGCCTGGGCCTCCCGGGCCACCAGCAGGGTCTCCTGGCGCTCCGGCTCCGAGGCCAGCACCCAGGCGTCCTTGCCCAGCCCCCCCAGCTTGCTGGTGATCAAGGGCCCGTCGGCGTTCAGCGCCACCCGCCCCAGGCCCCCGGGCATGACCGCGTAGCCGTCCTCCTC
>JBGSUY010000389.1:0-5080 GCA_041753195.1 Chromatiaceae bacterium | reverse complement strand
CGGGCCACCAGGCCGACCGACAGGTCGCCCCGCCCGATGGCGGCGAGCAGATCCTCACCGCGCTTGAAGTTGTAGCGGGGGGCGAGCTGCTCGAGTTGGGGCTTCTCGGCGATGGCGAGCCGGGCGAGCTCCTTGTCCAGGGCGGCGCGGCCCTCCTGGAAGTGCTGGTCATGGTCCTGCTGCTTGAACCACTGGCGCACCCGGTTGCGGGCCCGGGCCGTGGTGAGATAACCCTGGTGGGGGGAGAGCCAGTCGCGGCTGGGGGTGGCGTTCTTCTGGGTGAGGATCTCCACCGTCTCGCCGCTCGCGAGCTGATAGTTGAGCGGCACGATGCGCCCGTTGACCCGGGCCCCGCGGCAGCGGTTGCCGATCTCGGAGTGGACCGCGTAGGCGAAATCCAGGGGCGTCGCCCCCTTGGGTAGCTCGACGACCTTGGCCTGGGGGGTGAGGACATAGACGTGGGCCGGCTCCAGCTCGGACTTGAACCGTGCCAGGATCTCGGTGGCGTCCTCCCCCTCGTTCTTGAGCTCCAGCCACTGGCGCATCCAGATGACTCGCCGCTGGAATTCGGCGTCGTGGCCCTTGGATTCCTTATAGGCCCAGTGGGCGGCGACCCCCAGCTCCGCGTGGCGGTGCATCTCGTGGGTGCGGATCTGCACCTCAAGGGCCTTGTCCCCGGGGCCGATGACGGCGGTGTGCAGGGACTGGTAGAGATTGCCCTTCGGGGTGGCGATGTAGTCGTCGAACTCCTTGGGGATGTGGCGCCAGAGCCCGTGGACCAGCCCTAAGGCCGCGTAGCAGTCCGCCACCGTGTCCACCAGGACACGCACCGCCCGCAGGTCGAAAATCTCCTGAAGATCGACCCCCTTGCGCTGCATCTTCCGCCAGATGCTGTAGATGTGCTTGGGCCGGCCGGTGATCTCGGCCTTGATGCCCGCCTCGGTGAAGGTCCGGTGCAGGGTGGCGATAACGTCCTGGATGTACTGCTCGCGCTCGGCGCGCCGCTCCGCGAGCCCGCGGGCGATGGCCGAGTACTCGTCGGGCTCCAGATAGCGCAGGGCCAGGTCCTCCAGCTCCCACTTGACCTGCCACATGCCCAGCCGATTGGCGAGCGGGGCATAGACCCGTTGGGTGTCCCGGGAGATCTTGGCGCGGCGCTCGGGCTCCAGGTCCTTGATGGCGCGCATCAGGTGGACCCGCTCCGCCAGCACCACCAGCACCACCCGCACGTCCTCGGCGATGCCGAGCAGGAGGCGGCGCAGATTTTCCTCGTGCTCGTGCTGGTCTTTGGCGGCGATGATCGCCTCCACATTGGCGATCTGGCCGATGCGGGCCAGGTCCCCCACCATCCGGGCGATGCCGGGGCCGAAGCGATCCGCGATCTGGGCCTCCGTCAGCTCCCCCTCGCCCAGGCAGCCATTCAGCAGGGCGGCGATCACCGTCTCGTGGTCCATCCGCAAGCGTGCCAGGATGTCCGCGGTGGAGAGCACGTGGCGCACCTGGGTCTCGCCGGTGTCGATGCGCCGGTCCCCCCGGCAGCGGGTGAGCGCCGCGCAGGCCCCGGCGATCAGCTTGAGCTCCTCGGTGGGGTAGTTCGGTATCAGGTTATCGAGCCAATGGCGGATGGCCGCATCGTCGCCGCTGTCCTGCTCTGGGAGGCTGTAGGTGGGTTTGACCATGGGGAAAGGGCCGAGGGCCCAGCGTCGAGAACCAAGGTGAGGTTGGACGGATATTAGGCACTTAAGGCGTCAAACACGACAACATGTTGGCATGGCGTGGGGCGTAGTCGTTCTGGCCTTTAGGGAGCAGTTAGCGTACAGCCTGAGCAAGCTCTGCCAAGGTAAATCCCCCGGGCGCAGGAGCTAAAGCGCGTAATGCCTCAGCGACTGCGCGGATGCGGGGGTTTCGCAGATCCACACCGGCGAGGCGCCGTTGCTCATCGAGATCCAGCGCGAAGCACAGACAGCTGGAGTACGCCCAACGGTCACAGACCTTGGTCAGTCGCCCTATGGCGTGCTCGTCGCACAAGGTATCTGCGAGCCGATCCAGGGCCTGGAACGAGCCACCCACAAAGCAGTTGCCCTCCTTGCTCAGCCAATTCATGTTTGCGTTCCCCGGGGGCACAGTGGATCAGGGGGATACCTTGTTTCTTGGCCCAGGCATGAAGACGTTGGCCGAAGCGACCGGCCAAACGCTGCAGATGCTCCTGGTCCAGCGTCTGGTCGGAGCCGGTCAGCGCTCGCCACCAGATACGGAAGCCGCCGCCTTGTTGACCCAGTGGGTAATAGCCATTCAGCACGATGCGGTCAACGCAGTCATAGCGACCGTCGAGTAACTCGTCGTGGTAAGCGCTGAAATCGTCGACTTGTTCCATGGGGATCACGCACTGCCGGGCGATTGTCTCGGTACCCCAAGCCTTAGCTACCAGAGGTTCTGGCCACGCTGACATGCGTGCGACAGCAACGAGGCTCGAGGCCTGGCTCTTCTCCGAATGAGAACCTCTTTTTCCGAGCGCAGGCTCGGAAAAAGCGTAGTGCCTTGGCCGATCTGAGTCCCGTAGATCGCAGCTTGCCAGCGACCCCAATGCGTCCTTTGCGGTCAGCCAGGGCGTCGACCGCGGGTGCCTGGTTTCAGTGCGCACCGGTCACTCAGGCTGCGCACGGGGGAATCTTGACGGGGCCGAGCAGGATTTGTGTTAGAGGGTTAGGGAGTCGGCAGATGAGATCCCTCGCCGCGGCTATCGGGGCAGACGTCTCGTAGGGGCTAGAGTCCCTGCCGCAGGCCGCGTGAGACTACGGGCAGGCTGGCGAGATTCACGGTGCCAAACTGACTGGTGAAGGTGATGGACGACCCGCCGCCTTGCTGTTGCGAAAAACCGCCGATCTGGTGGTCCTGCGTGTCGTAGACCCAGACCTCTCCCCCGATGTCCACGGCGAGGCGCCTTGCGCCAGCGAAATAGGCGTACTTCACGTTGTTTTGGGTTCCCGTCGCACTGGGGGTGCCGAGCTCAGCCGGCCACCAGTGGGCCGCTGGGTCAGGGACGAACAGGCTCGACTGGCCCATGGTGACGCCGGCGGTTTGGTTTTGGTAGTCGCTCCCACCTTGGGACTGGGACTGGAAGCTGCCCCCCTGGAGCAGGCCGGGCTGGCGGGAGAGCACGTCCGAGATCTCGCTGCACAGGGCATCCACCCGTCCCTTCAGGGCGTTGTTGAACATGTCCCCCAACATGATCATGCCGCCCCGCATCCATTGGCCGGAGCCGCCGAATTCCGGGTGGCTGAACTGGGCCATGGTGCCGTTGCCGTAGAGGACCGCGTAGAGCATGGCGGTAACCGCATCGGCGCTGAAGCCGTGACGTTGGGCGAGCTCGGAGACGAGCTGCCGACCTTGGGGGCTGAGCTGTTGCATGGTGGGACTGCCGGGTGGACCTTGGGGGGCTGAAAACTATCACAACCCGGTGACATCCGTGCGCCTGTCGCCGGCCAGCGCAGGGCGAGCGCGCATTAATCACTGCCCAAACACCACCTTGGCGCGGTAGTTGTCATTCCACGCGGCCTTACGGCGTTTTTGGGACATGCGCAGCTTCGAGGGTTCTCGGTCCAGCAGGTTGAGGGACAGATGGCGGATGGCCGTCATGATGGCTGGGGCGTTGGCTTTGCGGATGCGGCTGGCATCCTCGCGGAAAATCACGTCGAGGCGCCAGTGCAGGCGGTTCTCCACCCCCCAGTGGCCCCGCACCGCGTTGGCGAAGGGCTTGGCCTGAGCGGGGATGGAGTTGATGAAGTAGCGCCGCTCCACGCTCTCGGTGGTGCCCACGATGCAGCGGCGCTCGACCAGGCCGATGCTGCGCAGGCCGGCCCACAGCGGAGTGTCGGGCAGGCTGTGCAGATCCTCGGTGATCCAGTAGCGACGCACCTCCAGGCGGCCGTGATCCTTGTCGATCTCCTCGTGGAAATCGTGGGCGACCCCGGCGAAAGTTCCAGCCAGGGCCACGTCGAAGAAGTCCTTGACGCTCTCCTGCAGGGTGCTCTGGTTACCCTTGAGACCCAGCACATAGTCGCCCCCCTGGGCGATGATCTGCTCGGCAATGGCGCGTTGACAGCCCATGGCATCGATGGTGACGCCCTTGAGCTCGAGCAGGTCCAACAGCTTGGGGATCGCGGTGATCTCGTTGGATTTCTCCTCGGTGGCCTCCTGTCCCAGCACCAAGCGGTTGCGGCATGCCCAGGCGCTGACCATGTGCAGCGGCGAACGCCCCCGGCGCCGATCCCGTGAGCCGCGGGCGCTCTTGCCGTCCACGGCGATGATCTCGCCACCCGTGGCAGCGGTCACCGCCTGCGTCCAACTGCGGAAACACTCCCCAAAACCCTTGGGTGTGAGGCGTGAGATCACGTTGGCGATGCAGTCATGCGAGGGCACCCCGTTCCCAAAGAGCGCAAACCGGCGTAACCACTCCAACTTCTCCCGACCAAAGTCCTCGATCGCCTCCCAGCCGTCGGCCCCGCTCACCACCGCGCAGACCGTCAGCAACACGATATCGAGCAGGGCGTGGCGCTGGTTGCGCTCCACCCGCGGGTCTTGGAGGGTAGCAAAATGATCGAGCAGGCTAGCAGACATGAGAGACTCCTCATAGGGTGTCTCGCAATCTTGCCGTAAGCCACGGTCCAAAAGAAAGTTTATGCGCGCTCGCCCTGCCGGCCAGCGACCCACGCTCCGTAGCGCGGCCTGGGGTGGGCCGCGCGGTCACAGGATGACCAGCTCGTCCGTGTCCTCCGTCTCATCCGGGTCCAGCGCATCCCGATATTGCTGCACCAGGGCGGCGGCGGCATCGGGCTCGCCGAAGCGGGCGAGGTGATAGAGGGCCTCGCCCTCGGTGACCAGGGGCAGGTTGGTGCGCCCGATGACGATGCCCCCGACTGGGGCGATCACGTGATCGTCGGCGCTGCGCAGGGGGTCGGCCAGCATTCCCAGGGTGTCCCCGGCGCTGACCTGGGCCCCCAGGGGAGTGGTCGAGAGCAACACCCCGCTCTGGGGCGCCCGCACCCAGAGTGTGGAGTGCGCCACCACGGGCCCCCGGGAC
>JBGSUY010000388.1:0-3197 GCA_041753195.1 Chromatiaceae bacterium | reverse complement strand
TTTCTCGCGGGCTGGCTCGCGGCACCGGCGCTGCAGCCCCACGAGCCAAGCCAGGCAACCACCGGCCAGCGGCAGACGGAGCCGGCGGATGTCGGCACCCTGTTTCACATCGCCGTCGACGACGCCCGTGCGATGGAAGCGATCCTCGATCGAGCGGAATCGCTTCTCGCGGAGCACGGGCGTCAGGGCCGGCCGGTCGAGGTTGTCGCCAATGCGGGGGGGCTAAACTTCCTGCGCGCGGACACCTCGGCGTTTGCCGAGCGCATCGGCGGCATGTTGTCCAAGTATCCCAACCTTAGCCTTGTCGCCTGCGCGAATACGATCGAGCGGTTCGAAGAGCGCGGGGAGAAGGTCTTGCTCATCGCCCAGGCGAAATCGGATGAGACGGCAATCGACCATATCATCCAGCGTGTGCGCCATGGCTGGACCTATCTAAAGATATAGAGCGATCCCGAAAGTGGGGCACCGTCCTTGGGGCGTGCAGCGCTCACGAGAGCGAGGTCAGGATTTCCGGTTTCGCGAGCGCCCAGATAAGGCATGTCGGGTCGCTGTGGCATTGCCGCCGGCCTACATCACTCCCCGGCTGACCACTCTTGGCCTATCAGAGTTGCACACGGGGTTGACTGTGAGAGGCCGCAATGCGCGTGTTCCGGCCGCCGCTGACCCGAACGGCCGGCGGCGGCTTCGGACGCTTTGCGGTCACCGACCGACGCGAGGAGGGCATGGACAGTACCGCAGGAAGCGGACACCGACCTACGGGGGCGGTCGGGGCTCCCATCTACTCGTGGGAGAACCAAGCCGTCTAGGTGGTGAGCGGCCATGCCCGGCCAACAGCGGTCCCCGAGCATGGTTGTGTTCGCGACGGCTAAGGGACGTTAAGCGGCCGCCCGACAGATCGAAGTACTTGACCCTGGCCCCTGCCCCACTGGCGCTCCTGGTGCCAAGCGTCATCGTCCCACGGGAGCACAACCTGCTGGTCTCTCCCGCCCACCCCCACTTTGCCGCCATCGCGGGGGCCGTCGCGCGCGAGCCCTTTGGCTATGATCCGCGCCTCGCCTAGTAAGCAACTGACTGGCGCGGCCTGTCTTGCGACGACGGCGACTTGAGGCACGCGCCAAAGACCCTCCCCTCCCCCCTGACCCTCTTCTCACTCTCCGCGCCACATGCAATTTTCCCTGACCCCGATGGGGGGATCGACCTTGGAGCAATGGCGGGAACGCCCGGCCCCTTAGGGAAACGCTGATTAAATCATCCCCATCAAAGGGGCGTGAGTGGTAAAATTCCGAGCAGCCCATCGCCAGTGACGACGAAGCCGATGAAACAACTGTCTTTTGCCCAAGCCGAGTTTGCCGCGAAGAAAAAGGTGACGCGCCGCGAGCGCTTCCTGGCCGAGATGGAGCAGCTGGTGCCCTGGTCGGCGCTGCTGGGTGCGCTCGAGCCGTACTACTTCCCGGATGCGGGCACGGGTCGGGGCCGCCGTCCGATCGGCCTGGAGCGGATGCTGCGGATGTATTGCCTGCAGCAGTGGTACGGCTTGGCCGACGAAGCGCTGGAGGATGCCCTGTACGACAGTCAGGCGCTGCGCAACTTCGTCGGTATCGATTTGAGCCGCGAGTCGGTGCCCGATGCCACCACCGTGCTGGGCTTTCGCCACCTGCTCGAAGCGCACCGCCTGACCGAGACGATCTTCGAGACCGTCAACCGCCACCTGCGCGAGCGGGGGTTGCTGTTGAACAAGGGCACCTTGACCGACGCCACCATTCTGGCGGCCCCGCCCTCGACCAAGAATCAGGCGAAGGCGCGCGATCCCGAGATGCACCAAACCCGCAAGGGCAACCAGTGGTACTTCGGCATGAAGGCCCACATCGGCGCCGACGCCGACTCCGGGCTGGTGCACACGCTGGTGGGCACGGCGGCGAACGTCTCCGATGTCAGTCAGACCGAGCACCTGCTGCACGGCGCGGAGGAGGCGGTGTTCAGCGACGCAGGCTACATCGGTGCCGACAAGCGCCAAGCGCTCAAGGACCGGCCGTTGAAGTGGCACATCGCGCTGAAGCGCGGCAAGCTCAAGGCGATGGCGGAGGGTCCGCTCAAGGAGCTGACGCAGCGCGCCGAACGGCTCAAAGCGCAACTTCGATCCCGTGTCGAGCACCCGTTCCATGTCGTCAAGAACCTGTTCGGTCATCGCAAGGTCCGCTACAAGGGCTTGGCCAAGAACACCGCGCAGTTGCACACGCTGTTCGCCTTGGCGAACTTGGTGATCGCCAAGAAGGCGTTGTTGGGTCAAGGCACCCAAGGTGCGTCCTGAATACGGGAAAAAGGCGGAAAAACCGCAATCTCGCCGTCAAATACCGCTGGAATCGCCCCTGGAACGCACTATTACTCAGTCCCTTTTGATTTAACGGTCAACCTGCCTAACAAAGCGCGGGAAAACTCGACTAGATCAGCACTTCCTTAGCCCAGAATGGCGGCCAGCGCCAGGACATAGAGTGCCCCGACCGACAACTGCAACACCGCGATCGGCAGCCCGATGCGCAGGAATTGCACGAAGCTGACGCGCCGGCCCTGAGCCGCACAGATCCCGACGGCGACGATATTGGCCGCGGCCCCGATCAACGTGGCATTGCCGCCCAGGGTACCGCCGAACATCATCGCGACGAACACCGGCAGCGTGGCGTCGGGCCAATCGGCGAAAGCGGGGGAGAGCGCGACCTCAGGCACGGCCCCGGCCACCACCAGGTAGCCGATGACCATCACCAGGGAGGCCGCTACCACCGGGATGTTGGCCAGCAGGCTCGACAGGATCGCGATGCCGGCCAGGGACAGGAAGGCGACCGACATGACATCGTCCCCGAACCACCCGTAGAGCTGGACGGACAGGCTTTGCAGCAGCTCGGTCTTGATGATGGCATGGACCAGCGTGAAGATGGCGGCGAGGAACACCAGCGACTTCCAGTCCACGTCGCGAATCACCTCGGCGACCGGCTCGACGTGCACGCCATAGACCACGAGCAGCGCGAGGGAGGCGCCGATGATCGCGACCGCCGGCGGGACTATGTGATTCGGCAGATACTCCCCGAACAGGAACAGCAGCACCATGGTGAGGAGCACCAGCATCGCCAGCGTCAGGAAGGCAGGGCGCTCGATGACCACGCGCGGGCGCGCGGCCGGCAGCGTCGACCGCGTCGCCCAGACCG
>JBGSUY010000387.1:0-4748 GCA_041753195.1 Chromatiaceae bacterium | reverse complement strand
GATCCGAGGGGACTTTTTTGGGCATCATCGACAATCTTGAGGCCATGCTGGCGCGGGGCCTGGACACGGCGCTCCTTCGCTACAGCCTCGGCAACGAATACCTGAAGGCGGAGGAGCTGGAGACGGCGGCCGTCCATCTGGCCGAGGCGGTGCGTCTCGACCCGGGCTACTCGGCGGCCTGGAAGCTCTACGGCAAGGCCCTGTCCGCCCTGAGACGCCATGCCGAGGCCATCGCCGCCTTCGACGAGGGGATCGCGATCGCCGAGTCCAAGGGCGATGTCCAGGCCGCCAAGGAGATGCGCATTTTCCGCAAGCGCGCCGAAAAGGCCCTCGCCGAGTGATCCGTGGCGCCGTTCCTGGGGGCGCCATCCAATCGCGTGAATCTGCCCTGGGGACCGCCAACGGTGTCCCGCCCTCGGCTGTCTACCCCATCCGGTCGCGGAGCTCAAACCCATCGCGGCGCCGCGCAATGCACCGCGAACCTTGGGCCAGGGACCACGGGAAGACGGCCACGAGCTTCCGGATTCATTCTGGGAGCCGCTCCCTGAGGAGCTGACCGCCGCGTTCAACGGTGTCCGCGAGGTCCCGGCGGAGGGGCCACCACGATGGGGCTGATCCTGGACACCTGCACCTTCATGTGGGTGGTCTCCGCCGAGCAACGCCTGCCCCGTCTCTCCCGGGACCTGATCGCCGATCCAGCAAATCAGATCCTGGTCTCCGCCGCCACCGCCCGAGAGACGGAGTCAACATTGATCGGCCAATGCCCCTTGACTGTGCGTTGGTAATGGCCCGGTCCCGGCCGACGGATCTCCGTTCTGAGTGGCCAAGCCGCCGACCGAGACGGCAACCCGACGCCATCGTGTAGAATCCCCGCCATCTTGAGCGGGGGCCAGGCCATGTCGGACAGAGAGACGACGCATTTCGGCTACCAGGAGGTGCCGGTCGAGGAGAAGGCGGGGCGGGTGCGTCAGGTCTTCGACTCGGTGGCGTCCCGCTATGACCTGATGAACGACCTGATGTCGCTCGGCGTCCACCGGCTCTGGAAGCGCCAGGCGGTTGCCCTGGCCGGGGTGCGGCGGGGCCAACGGGTGCTGGACCTGGCCTCCGGAACCGGGGACCTGGCGGAGCGCTTCGCCGGGATCGTCGGGGCCGAGGGGCTGGTCATCCTGTCCGACATCAACGCGGCCATGCTGACCCAGGGGCGGGATCGGCTGTTGGACCTGGGCCGCGTGGGCAATCTGGACTATGCCCTGGCTAACGCCGAGCGTCTGCCATTCGCCTCGAACAGCTTCGACTGCGTCACCATCGGTTTCGGGCTGCGCAACGTCACCCGCAAGGAGTGGGCCCTCGCCGAGATGCTCCGGGTGCTGCGTCCGGGGGGGCGCGCCCTGATCCTGGAGTTCTCCCACCCCACCAGCCGGGTCCTGAGCCGTGCCTACGACATCTACTCGTTTTCGGTGCTGCCGGGGCTCGGTCGGCTGATCGCCGGCGACGCGGAGAGCTACCGTTATCTGGCGGAGTCCATCCGCATGCATCCGGACCAGGAGACCCTCAAGGCCATGATGGAGGCCGCCGGCTTCGAGCGCTGCGCCTACTTCGACCTGAGCGGGGGCATCGTGGCCATACATCGGGGGTACAAGCTGTGAGCTCCGGGCTGGACTCAATCCCAGATGCCGGCGGCCTCCGGGACGCGCGGCGCGACCCCTCCCGATCGGAGGGAATCCAGCTTCCCGCCGCGTTGCTGGCGGCCGTCGAGACCCTGCTCAACCGCTATCTGGCCCTGGACCCGGAGGGTGCCCAGGGCTTCGCTCCCCTTTATGGCCGCATCATCGCGATCGAGATTTGGGGGCTCGGGACGCGGCTCACCCTAGTCCCGGGGCCCGGTCTGCTCCAGGTCTTCGGTCCCTATGACGCTACCCCGGACTGTCTGATCCGCGGTGCGCCACTGGCCCTACTGCGCATGGTGATCGCCGAGCGCAAGGAGTCCGAGATCGGCTCTGGGGTCGTGGAGATCGAGGGTGATACGGCCATCGCCCACGAGCTTGCCAAGGCACTAGCCGGCCTCGACGTGGACTGGGAGGAGCAGCTCGCTCGCCTGGTGGGGGACCCCATTGCCCATCCGGTGGGCCAGGGCGTGCGGGGACTGGCCCAGTGGGGGCGGCGCACCGCCGATACCCTGACCGCGGATCTGAAGGAGTACCTGGAGGAGGAGGCCCGCCTGCTGCCCACCCGTTACGAGCTCGACGCCTTCCTGGCCGAGGTGGATACCCTGAGGGACGACGTGGAGCGGCTAGAGGCCCGGCTAGAGCGGCTGGCCCGGCGGCCCCAGGCTCCCGCGTCCGCCGAACCCAGGTCCAAGGGTACAACCAAGCGCCGCAAGGGGTCTGGACCTCGCAAGGCCCAGTGACATCTTGCTCATGATCGGCCCCCGGCAGGCCCTGCGCCTGTTCCGCATCAACTGGGTGCTGCTGCGCCATGGCCTCGACGAGGTCATCCTCGCCACCCACCTGTTCCGGCCCCTGCGCTGGATTCTCTACGTCACGCCCTGGTACTGGCTGCGCCGGGACCTGCCCCCCTATCCGGTGCGGGTGCGCCGGGCCCTGGAGGACCTAGGGCCCATCTTCGTCAAGTTTGGCCAGATCCTCTCCACCCGCCGGGATCTCCTGCCCGACGACCTGGCGGTGGAGCTGGCCAAGCTCCAGGACCAGGTGCCGCCCTTCCCCGGTGAGCAGGCGCGGGCCCTGATTGAGAAGGCCTGGGGGCGGCCGGTCGAGCAGGTGCTGGACGCCTTCGACCCGGCGCCGCTGGCCTCCGCCTCCATCGCCCAGGTCCACACCGGCCGGCTCAAGGACGGGACCCAGGTGGTGGTCAAGGTCCTGCGCCCGGGGATCCAACGCACCATCGGCCAGGACCTGGGGCTCCTCTACACGGTGGCGCAGCTCGCCGAGCGTTACTGGAAGGACGGCCGGCGCCTGCGCCCCGTGGAGGTGGTGCGGGAGTACGAGAAGACCATCTACGACGAGCTCGACCTCCAGCGGGAGGCCGCCAACGCGAGCCAGCTGCGGCGCAACTGGCTTGGAAGCGAGATGCTCTATGTCCCGGAGATCTACTGGGACTGGACCCACTCCGGCATCATGGTCATGGAGCGCATCTACGGCACCCCGGTGAGCGACGTGCCGCGTCTCAAGGCCCAAGGGGTGAGCATGCGCCAGCTCGGGGAGCGCGGGGTGGAGATTTTCTTCACCCAGGTCTTCCGGGACAACTTCTTCCATGCCGACATGCACCCGGGCAACATCTTCGTGGAGCCGAGCGGGCGCTACATCGCCATCGACTTCGGGATCGTCGGCACCCTCAACACCGAGGACCAGCGCTACCTGGCGGAGAACCTGCTGGCCTTCTTCGAGCGGGACTACCGGCGGGTAGCCGAGCTGCACGTGGAGTCGGGCTGGGTCCCGGCCGGCACCCGGGTGGACGAGTTCGAGTCCGCCATCCGCACCGTCTGCGAGCCCATCTTCCAGAAGCCGCTCGCCGAGATCTCGTTCGGGCACTTCCTGCTGCGCCTCTTTCAGACCGCCCGGCGCTTCGACATGGAGGTGCAGCCCCAACTGGTGCTGCTGCAGAAGACCCTGCTCAACATCGAGGGCCTGGGCCGCCAGCTCTACCCGGAGCTCGACCTCTGGACCACCGCCAAGCCCTTCATGGAGCGCTGGATGCGGGAGCGGGTGGGGCTCCTCGGGCTCCTGGAGCGCACCCGCCGGAACCTCATCTCGGTGGCCGACCAGCTCCCCGAGCTGCCCCTGGTGGCCAACCGGCTCCTCTCCGACCTGGAGCGCCGTCAGACCCTGGGGCTGGGGCTCCTCACCAACGGACGCAAGGTCCCCCAGGGCTTGGCGCCCGCACGTTCCGACGCCCCCAAGGCCATCGCCGGGGGTACCCTTGCGCTGTGCGCGACCCTTGTGATGATCCTCGGCCCCGGGCCCTGGCTGCCTGCCCAGTGGGCCCTGGCCCTGGTCGCCGGGGCCTACCTCGGCGCCGCCTGGCTCTTATTCTCGGCGACGCGTTAGTCCGCGCTCCGGAATCGGCCCCGCCCGCGTTTCGTGGGTGACTGCTTGCGCTCATGCCGAACACCCACCGTCGATGAGCTTGATCGTGACCTTCGCGCAGTATGGGACCTTCTCTTGGTGCCCCGCCAGCAGTGGACCACCTTCTGGTCGGACTCGTCGGATGCGAGGGCTCGGGTCTCACCGAAGGCGCCCCGCCGCTTCGGCGACCCTGGGATCAACCTCGATCAGTCTGTCCTCCCCTCGGCCGGGTTGGGGAACGTGCCTGGATCACAAGTCTCGTCAGTCGGGGTCAGCTGCCGGCCAGCCCCGTTTGGCAAGGCCGTCCCCAGCGGGTATCGTGGCGCGGCCATGGAGACCCTGGTCCGCGTCACCGATCTCAGCCGCCGTTTCGGGCGGCAGCTCGCCTTGTCCGGCGTGAATCTGATCCTGGAGCGGGGGGAGGTCCTGGGGCTCTTGGGGCCCAATGGGGCGGGCAAGACCACCTGTCTGCGGATTCTCAGCGGCAACCTGGCGCCGACCGCCGGCCGGGTGGAGATCGATGGGCTGGATCTGGCCCGCCAACCGGTCCCCGCCAAGCGCCGCTTGGGCTATCTGCCCGAGCGCCCACCACTCTACCCCGAGCTGCGGGTGGACGAGTACCTGAGCTTCTGCGCCCGGTTGCGCCGGATGCCGAGCGCCCGGGTG
>JBGSUY010000386.1:0-4236 GCA_041753195.1 Chromatiaceae bacterium | reverse complement strand
GCCCCCCGAGAGCTCCGAGGGCTTGTGCCGACCCCGGTGTCCGAGTCCCACCCGTTCCAGCAAGGCGGCGGACTTGTCCCGCGCCCGGGCCGGGGACTCCCCGCCGATCAGGAGCGGCATGGCCACGTTCTCGAGTGCCGTGAACTCGGGCAGCAGGTGATGGAACTGGTAGACGAACCCGAGGTGGCGATTGCGCAACTGGCCGCGGCGCACCTCCGAGAGCCGCACCACGTCCTGGTCGAGCCACGTCAGGGTCCCGGCACTCGGGCGCTCCAGACCGCCGAGACAATGGAGCAGGGTGCTCTTGCCCGAGCCCGAGGCCCCCACGATGGCCACCCGCTCCCCGGCCCTCACCTGAAAGTCGACACCCTTGAGGACCTCCACCTCGAGTGGCCCCTGGCGGAAGGTCTTGCAGAGGCCCCGTGCCTCCAGCACAGTTCCCGCGCGTTCGGCGCCGCCGTCACTCATAACGCAGGGCCTCGGCGGGCTGGGTGTTAGCGGCCCGCCAGGCGGGATAGAGGGTGGCAAGCACGGACATGAGGAAGGCCGCCGCGGCGATCGCCGCCACGTCGGACAGATGGACGTCCGATGGCAGGTCACTGATGTAGTAGATGCTCGGGTCCAGGAAGTGGATGCCGAAGAGGCCTTCGATTCCAGCGATGAGGGGCTCGAGGTTGAGGGCGAGCAGCACCCCGGCAACCACCCCGATCAGGGTCCCCACGAACCCGATCGCCGTCCCCTGGACCATGAAGATCCCCATGATCCGACCCGGCGAGGTCCCCAGGGTGCGCAGCACGGCGATGTCCGACTGCTTGTCGGTCACCACCATCACCAGGGTGGAGACGATGTTGAAGGCCGCCACCGCCACGATGAGGAACAGGATGATGCTCATCATCCGCTTCTCCACCGCCAGGGCCCGGAAGAAGTTGGCGTGCACCTGGGTCCAGTCCACCACCCGGTAGGTCCCCCCCAGGTCGTAGGCGATCTCCCGGGCCAGTCTGGGGGCCAGCCACAGGTCGGTGAGCTTGAGCCGGATCCCGGACACCTTCTCCCCCAGGGTCATGAGCTTGGCGGCGTCGTGCATCTCGATGAAGGCCGCGTTGCGGTCATAGTCGGCCATGCCCACGGCGAAGAGTCCGCTCACGGTGAAGCGCTTGAGCCGCGGCATGATCCCCACCGGGGTGGCGCTCACCTGGGGGGTGACCACCGTCACCTTGTCCCCGACCCCCACCCCCAGGTAGCTGGCCAGGTCGCGGCCGAGGATGATGTGGAACTCACCGTCCACCAGGTCGTCCACTGAGCCCTCCGCCATGTCCCGGCGCAGGTCCGCCACCTGGTCCTCCTCCTGGGGCAGGATGCCGCGCACCAGGGCCCCGCTGACGTTGGATCCCCCCACCAGCATGGCCTGCACCTCCACGAAGGGGGCCGCTCCCACCACGTCGGGATGGGCACGCACCCGCTCCAGCAGGGGTTGCCAGTCGGCCATGCCGCCGTAGGGATCGGCGAGTGTCGCGTGGGAGGCCATGGAAAGGATGCGGTCCCGGATCTCCTTGTGGAAGCCGTTCATCACCGACAGCACCACGATAAGCGCGGTGATCCCCAGCATGATCCCCAGCATGGAGATCAGGGAGATGAAGGAGATGAAATGGTTACGGCGCTTGGCGCGGGTGTAGCGCAGGCCGATGTACAGCGGGAGCGGATGGAACATGGCGCGGCATTTAACCACACCTGGGCGGCAGCGTGGCGCTCGGGTGCGGCGCGGACCGGCGCGATCCTTGCCGCGGCCGCCCCGATGTCCCAGCATTGGGGGGAGGCCTTGGCCAACGGCACGCCCTCCAGGGGGACTCAATGGCGACGATTGAGCGGGTCATGCGCCTGCGTAGCGAGCTGGAGGCACGGCTGCTGCGGATCTCGGTGGCCGCGACCGTCCTGATCGCCGGGCTCGGCATCCTCTTCGGGCTGCTCGCCCGGTCGCCCGCCATCCTCTTCGACGGCTTCTTCGCCCTCATCGACGTCGCCGTCACCTGGCTCACACTCAAGGTCGCGCGGCTCGTCGCGCGCCAGGGGGACCGGCGCTTCCAATACGGCTTCTGGCACCTGGAGCCCCTGGTCATGGCGCTCCGGGCCTCGGTGCTCATGGTTCTGGTCGCCTACGCCTTTTTCAGCGCGGTGAACAGCCTGCTCAAGGGGGGCTACGAGCCCGACTTCGGCATGGGGCTGGCCTACGCGGTCGCCGTTACCGCACTCTGCTTCGTCATGTGGTGGTGGATGCGCGGCCACGCGGAGCGCATCGATTCCGGCCTGGTTCGCCTGGACGTGAAGGCCTGGCTGATGTCGGCCCTGGTGACCTCGGCCTTGCTGGTGGCCTTTGGCGCGGCGATCTGGCTGGGGGGGACCGACGCCGCGTGGCTGATCCCCTACGCGGACCCGGCCGTGCTGGCGTTGTTGTCCCTGGTGCTACTACCCCTGCCCTTGCGGGAGGCCCGGGAGTCCTTCGCCGAGATCTTCATGATCAGCCCCCCCGAGCTCGACGCCCGGGTCCGGGGGGTGATGGCGGACTTCGTGGCGCGCCACCGCTTCCTGGACTTCCGCAGCTATGTCTCCAAGGCAGGCCGTGCCCAGTTCATCGAGATCTCGGTGCTGGTCCCATCCGACCTGAGGGTGCCTGTTGCCGAGATCGATGCCCTGCGCGGCGAGATTGGCACCGCAATCGGCGAGGCGGGGCCGGACCGTTGGCTCACCATCCTCTTTACCGCCGACCCGGCCCAGCTCTGATGCCGCCGATCGCGTCCCCGGGTCAGAAACGGCCGGCCAGCGAGAGGCCAAAGGTGGCTGCCGGGTCCAGGTCCTCCTGGTAGAGGCCGCGGCCGTTCGCGTCCTCGACCCGGAGCTCCGAGGTGACTGAGACGCCGGCGTAGAGGTTTAGGCTGAGCGCATCGGAGAAGCGCCGTCCGACGCGCGCCAGGACGGGAATGCGCCGATACTCGCCCACGCCATCGGGGAAAGGCCCGCCCCGATCGAGCCGAAAGCGGTTGGATCTGTAGGCCCCACCGATGCCCGCCTCCCAACCCGACCCCAAGGAGTAGGACAGCTCCAGTCCCGCCGGGCCGCTGGGGCCGGCGGCGGCTGGGTTGGAGAGACGCAGGCGCTCGGTGATACGCCAATTCACGATCAGGACGGGGAACACACTCGTCTCCTCGATCCGCCCGTAGACGCCGAAGCCAAACCCCAGGGTGAGGTCTTCCCTGATAGGCTTCACCATGGACAACAGGGCTCCATACTCGAGGGCATCGGAGAATTGGGCGCCGGATTCACCCGAGTATTCGACGGTGGGCGAGATGCCCAGGGTCCAGCCGCCAGCGGTCCCGTAGGTGAAGGGGACGGACAGCCCGAAGCGATCGACCTGGTCCCAGGGCGCGACGCCGCCGAAGCTGCCGGGATTATCGAAGCTCCAGTCCAGGTGACCGAAATCAAGACCGAAGCCGAGGGTTGAGCGATCGTCCAGTGACCAGCTCCGCCCGAGGGACATGAGCAGCCCCCCGTAGCCGGCCTCGCCGCCGGAGTCGAGGTCGCTGTCCATCCGGTAGATGGGCGTGATCGCGTACCGGTAGCCGGCAGCCGGCGGCTGCGCCGAAACGCTGCTGCCGAGGAAGATGAATGCGCCAGCGAGCGCGGCGCCGAGACGGGAAGGGTGAATCATTTCAATGGGTCCTTTCAGGGTCGCCGCTGGGTGCGCGGGACGAGGATGCTACGCGAAGCATCAGGGGGCGGCCAAGCTTCCCGAGTGCGGGCGACATGCCTTTCCAGACTTGCCGCTCGGTCAGGTCCCGGAGTCCTCGGCCTTCGAGTTGGGAAAGATGTCATCGATCAGCGCGCGGTTGCGGCCCCCCAGGTCGGCTTCGAGCTCCCTGACGATCTCCATGAAGCGCTCCGCGGCCGGCGACAGCATGCGTCGCTTGAGATAGATGAATCCGTAGTCCAGCTTCAAGCACGGCGCACGGTAGGGCAGCGCCTGCAGCTCCCCGCTGCGCAGCCAGGGCTCGATCTGCAGGGGGGTTGCGACACCAAAGGCGTCGCTCGACCGGACGATGGCATGGGCGGTCGCCAGATCGTTCACCTCGGCCTGGGGCACCAGGTCGCCGGTGTCCGCATCCAGTTGCCAGCGCCCGGGAAGCAGACTCGCCCCCCGGGGAGGCACGCGAATCGTCGCCAGGGGGAAGGCGTCGAGGTCGGCCT
>JBGSUY010000385.1:0-7952 GCA_041753195.1 Chromatiaceae bacterium | reverse complement strand
GCCCCCTCGCCGGGGAGCCGGCGACGCTGGTGGTCGGCCCTGCGCGAGCGGCTGGTGGCGACCTGAGGCGACTACGAGGCACCCCGCCCTTGGGGACTATCCGCCTATCCTAGAGGAGCACGGGTGGCCGGCCGCCAGGCCATCCGCGATGACGCGAAACTACTTGGTGAAAAACTGCTCGCTGGTCTCGGACCTGATCGGCGTGCCGGCCCCCGCTGGGGTCGCCTCGATCCTGAACCTGATGGTCTCCTGGTCCTGCACTGGGAAGTCCCCGATGTAGTACACGGCCTCCCGCTCCTTGATCTCTCGCATACGGATGGGTTGCTCGCGGCCGGCCAGGCTGACGGCCCGGACCGCGACCCGTGCCGTGGTGGGTGTGGCCAAGGTGCCCGCCTGCCCCTTGAGGACGGTCACGTTGAGCACACCGCGGGCCGTGCTGCGCTGGATGCCGTATTGCTTGGCGATGGTCGGGGTCAGGGTATCGGCGCTGAAGGCGTTGTGATAGACGGCATAGCCGTCGGCTGAGGTGCTGGTGTCCGTGCCCGCGGCGGCGGGCAGGCCCGCCAACAGACCGGCGGCCAACGACCAAGGCGTCAGGGAATGAATCTTCATGCCCCTCGTCCTCTCGCGTTCTGTTGGGTCGTCCGGTAGTCGGACTCGGCGGGCGGAACTTACAGGGGACCCGCTCCTTGCTCAGGACCAAGAGGGCTCACGTAAGGATTGTCCGACCGCGACGACAAAGCCTTGGAGGTGGCCCTGGGTGTCGGCCGGTCGCGGGCTCGAACGTCGCCCACCGGTCGAGACCGCACCGCCCCCTTTTGTCCGGGTCGCCCCGGACCCTGACCAACCAACCTGGGGATCCTGACCATGCAGAAGAACGTTGGCACCCTCGACCGCACCCTGCGCATCGTCGCCGGGCTTGCCCTGATTGGGCTCGCCGCCACCGGCATCCTCGGCCCCTGGGCCTGGATCGGCGTCGTACCCCTGGCCACCGGGCTCCTGTCCTGGTGCCCAGCCTATCGCCTGCTCGGGATCAAGACCTGTAAGACGGCCTGAGCCCATCCACCCGAGCCCGAGTGGGGCTTCCGCCGGCGCAGACGGCCGCCGGCTGAGGCGACGGGGCACTGGTCGTAAGGATCGCGCCGGTGCGCCGACGAAAGGACAGGCGATACCGCAATGCCGAGGTGAAATGGAGCAAGTCCGGCACCGGTTTTGGGCCAAGCGTGCCCGCATCTTGGGACGAGGATCTCGGCGACTCCGTAGGCACTGGATCCCCCACTCGGCCGGCACCCCACCGGCCATTTTTTCGGCGGACCCGTCTCCCGAACAGCAAGGTCAGACACCATGGACGCATCCGACAACGCCACCAATCCCGAGCGGGAGCGCCTGGAGGCCCAGCGCAAGGGCCGCGAGGACTGGCGGCTGTGGGGCCCCTTTGTCTCGGAGCGGGCCTGGGGGACGGTGCGGGAGGACTACAGCCCCGACGGTGAGGCCTGGGGGCATTTTACCTTCGACCAGGCCCAGGCCCGCGCGTTGCGCTGGGGCGAGGACGGCATCGCCGGGATCTGCGACCGCGAGCAGCGCCTGTGCCTGGCCCTCACCCTGTGGAACGGGCGCGACCCCATCCTCAAGGAACGCCTCTTCGGACTCACGGGCAAGCAGGGCAACCGCGGGGAAGACGTCAAGGAATGCTATTTCCACCTGGACGCCACCCCCTCCCACAGTTGGCTGCGCTACCGCTACATGTATCCGCAGGGGCCCTTCCCCTATGACTGGCTGATCGCCGAGAACGCCCGGCGCGGCCGTGCCGACCCGCCAGCCACCCTCCTCGACAGCGGCGCCTTCCGGGAAGACCGCTATTGGGACGTCGAGGTGCGCTATGCCAAGGCGGGCCCCGAGCGCATCCACCTGCGGCTCTTCGCCACCAACCGGGGGCCCGAGCCGGCCACCCTCTGGCTCCTGCCAAGTCTGTGGTTCCGCAACACCTGGTCCTGGTGCAATTCTGATCAGGACGCCGGCAGGACGCCGGCTCCAACCACCCCCCACTCGCACGAGTGGGAGCGGGGGGTCAGGGGGGGCGAGGGCTCCGAGCACCCGCAACTTACGCCCATTCCGGCGCCGACCGGGGCGGCCTGGGCGGTGCGTGCCGAGCATCCGACACTGGGCACCTATCACCTTTATGGACGGCGGGAGGCCGAGCTCCTCTTCACCGAGAACGAGTCCAACCGGGCGCGGCTGTGGGGCCAGCCCAATCCCAGCCCCTACGTGAAGGACGCCTTCCATCGCTACCTGATCGAGGGCGACAGGGCGGCGGTCAACCCGGCCCAGGTCGGCACCAAGCTCGCCGCCAGCCACTGCCTGACGGTGGCGCCGGGGGAGACGGCGATGACCGGGCTGGTGCTCTCCCGCGAGCCGCTGCCCGAACCCTTCGCCCGCTGGGAGGCGCTGTTTGCGCTGCGCCAATCAGAGGCCAGCGTCTTCTACGATGAGCTGCTTCCCCAGGCCAGGGCGGAGGATCATCGCATCCTGCGCCAGGCCCTCGCCGGGCTCGTCTGGAGCCAGCAGTTCTACTGGTACGAGGTGGCGCCCTGGCTCGATGGGGACGGACACCCGCCCCCCGAGTCCCGCAAGGCCGGGCGCAACCGTCAGTGGCGCCACTTCCGGGTCAAGGCGATCATCGCCATGCCCGATAAGTGGGAATACCCCTGGTTCGCCGCCTGGGACCTGGCCTTACAGGCCGCCGGCCTGGCCCTGCTGGACCCGGGATTGGCCAAGCAGCAGGTAGAGCTGCTGCTCGATGCCGACGCCCAGCATCCGAGCGGCCAGCTCCCGGCCTACGAATGGGATCTGGGGGACGCCAATCCACCCCTGCACGCGGCCGAGGCGCTCAAGGTCTATCGGGCAGAACGGGTGCAGACCGGCCGGGAGGACCGGGGCTTCCTGAAACGCGTCCTTCACAAGCTCCTGCTCCAGCTCGGGTGGTGGATCAACCGCAAGGACCGGGAGGGACACAACCTCTTCGAGGGTGGCTTCCTCGGGCTCGACAACATCTCGCCGTTGAACCGCTCCGAGCCCCTTCCCCCGGGCTTCAGCCTCAAACAGGCCGACGCCACCGGCTGGATGGCCCTGTTCGTGCGTATTCCGGATGAAACTGGTAGTAGTAGCGTTCCACGCCATCCAAGTCCCGAATGGGTGCAGGATACAGGCGCAATAAGTAATTTCGGTCCCGATGCCGAAATTCCCGCTGCATGGAGGGTAAGTAGCTACCGTTGACCCGTAACGACGCCATTTGCTTGCGCGAGCAGCAATACTTGGGCACGGCATCCCACAGATCGATGGTATTCGAGCGCTTGCCGCGCTCCTCGTCTGTGTTGCATACGAGGCTCTGAAAGAGCGACAGCTTGGGGTCGGCGTATGCTTCCTCTGGTGGCCTGGGAAGACCCTGGCGCCTCGCCTTCCTTGGGGCGATCCGTGCCAAAGGTGCAGGCATGTTGCTACGCGGTTGTCCCATCGGTGTCCCCTCCTTTGGCCCAACCCCGCACCACCCCGGCGTCGATCCCCTCAAGGAGCGCCGCGACAGGCACCTCCAGTGCGCGCGCGAGCAGCAACAACAGCACATCTAGCGTCGGACAGCGTGTCGCCCGCTCGATGCTGCTGATGCTGCCCTGGCGCAATCCGCGTGGAGCACCGAGCTGCTTGATGCGCAGATCCAATGCTGTCTGGGTCAGACCACGCGCCTTCCGCGCCGTTTGCACGTTGCGCGCAATCACCTGTTTTTCCTGATGGTGCAATTTATCTTCATCACACATCTCTATTAGCGTTTTTTTGCGGCGAGCGCGCAGAAAATTGCTCTAAGCGCTGGAATTGGCATAAAGCGCAGAGCACAATTCCGGCGTGTCAAAGGAAACACCCATCAACGGCAAGCGACTCAAGACCGCCCGCAAGAATGCTGGATTACGCCAACATCAACTCGCCGCCCGGGTCGGTACGACCCAGGGCCAAATCTCGGCCATCGAAGGCGGTCGACGGGGCACCTCCGTCGAGGTACTGACGAAGATCGCTTCAGTACTGGGTGTCGGCATCGGATGGCTTTGCGGGGGAACGGACCCGGATCACTCCTCCCCAGGTCGGCTCAGCGCGGAGTCGATCCTTGAAGATCAAGAAAGCCCCCCGGGGCTCGTCGCATTCGCTGGCGACCGAACACTCGTCGCATCCTTGGACGTTCAGGCCGACGAGTGGGGCGCCCTGCGTGGGCTCGTCCCGCCAGGGAGTCTGACCAAGCAAGGGTACCTGATGGTGTTGCTGGCGATCCGGGCGAACCTGGACCACACGCAGAACGTCGCGTGACGCGATCGTGACGGACCCCAGTCGCGCCCTGTCTCCTGGCGTCCAAAGCTGTCAGGTTTGCACGGGGCCTGACGCGCTAACATATTGTTTATCGGTATGTGCTTTTCTGATCGCTGGTTTCGCAATGCGAAGGTCAGGGGTTCGATCCCCCTCTGACCACCATTAGGTAGCGCCCGACCGTTCTCGGTTGGGCGTTTTTATTTGGGCGTCCCGCACGGCACGTGGGGTTTCTGGCAATTGTGCGTGTGCCGGGGGGTAGGCAGTTCAGGGCCCGAAGGCCGCCGGTTTGTCTCTCTTTCTCCCTCTGTTCCACCAAAATCGTCACCAACTCTTGCGCAGTAGCACTCGCAGATTGCCCTGCGACACAACGACTTGTGCGTGCGTCAAAACCCATGTTGCCCCCGGAGTAGGCCGGGGCGTCGTAGTCGTCCGCCACCGAGGCCCCTCGCGAACAACAGCGGTGATGCGGATGGCCAAGCCATCGCGGAATGCCACGAAATAAAGATACCGCTCCGCCAGCGAAGTGCGTATAGTCCTTTGAATGACGAACCGCTTCGGCTTCTGAGCCGAAAGAGACTTCGCCATGAAAACGGCCTGTTCAAAACAGCCCGTTTTTTGGGGCAGGATGCTCCGGCATCTTCAGTGGCGCTCTTCAGGTCATTGAAACCCATGGAGTTGGGGAATTCTGTTCTCCCGCCTCCGGCAATCCATTCCAGGTGGCGAGTGGATCCGCAGCGACTTCCACTGGACGCTACGTCTCAACAAAGGATATTCCTGTTGTTCAGGGTCGGAAGGCCCGCGCGTTTACCTCCCACGACCGGGTTTGGGCTGTGCCTTGGCCTTGCCGTACGGCATTCTGCGCCGACGATCGGTCTCATTCAGAATTACCATTCTGAGCCTCCTTGAGGGCCTGGACGCCGCCCTCGCGACTCATCCGCTTTAAGTGGCAGCCGGGCTCTGGCGGGTAAGCAGTCCGAATACACAACCATTCAATTCACTGGCAGGTAAACAACAAATGCGTAATACACTCAAGACCCTGAGCCTGGTCGTCGTCACCGGTCTGGCTGGTGCCTCATTCTCCGCCGGTGCCTGGTGGGGCGGTCCTGGCTCCGGAAGCGGCATGGGCGACGGCATGTGGGACAACATGGGTGACTTCTTCGGTGACGGCACCGGGGACTTCGACATGAACATGAGCGGCGGTGGCTCTGGCAGCGGCCATGGTCGAGGCCGCGGTTATGGCCGGGGCTACGGCAACGGTTACTCCGGCTACGGACCCTACGGCTACGGTGGTCCCATGGGAGGTTATGGGGGGATGCCCTATGGCGGCGGTTACGGTATGCCTTACGGTGGCGGCTACGGCGCGCCCTACGGTGGCGGCTACGGCATGCCCTACGGAGCCCCGGGTGTAGCCCCTGTTGCCGCGCCGGTCGGAGTGCCACCGGCCCCCACTTCCGCTATCATTCGATAACTCAGGCCCTTTCCCAGAATCGAGGCCATTGCGGTGCGGGCCAGGGAATGGCCCCTTCCCTCGGGCAACCGTTGCCCCTGACGAACTCGCCCCGGGGCATGCATCCGATGCCGACCCAGAAAACAAAAGCCCGGCTTAAGCCGGGCTTTTGCCATTCCGGTCCCGGAATCGGTTTCCGGGACCGGCCGACAACTCAGCGCATCAATAGCGCCGGCCGCCACCGCCACCGTGCGTGGGACGGTCAGTCCTCGGCTTGGCCTGGTTGACGGTGATATTGCGGCCCTTCATGGCGCTGCCATTGAGCCCCTTGATCGCTGCGTCGGCCTGGGAGTTGTTGGCCATTTCCACAAAGCCGAAGCCCTTGGACTCGCCGGTGAACTTGTCACTGATCAACTGGACGCTGGTTACCTCACCATATTGGGCGAAGGTCTCGCGCAGGTCGGCGTCGGTGACGCTGTAAGGAAGATTGCCTACGTAGATGTTCATCTCTGTCTCACTCTAGAAAATTCGTGCGTTGGGAATGACGTGACACTATCGAAAAAGACCAAGCACGAAACTTCCTTCGACAGCGGAGTACCGTTGGGACGGCAACGGGAGGCAGGGGCTACGAGACTCTCGCGGGAAACCCGGTGGGATTTCGCCGAACGCTGCAGACGCCCGGTCCCGATATCCCGATAGAGACATCGGGGAAACCTCTCACGGGGGCAGCGTAACAGGTCTTCACGCGAAAGGTAAGCGTAGAAAGACGGGGGCAGGCGAAAAGATCTCGGGCGCCAGCCGGGATACCGATCCTGGGCTGCGGGCTCGACGGCTCCTTATGGCACCCGAGGGCGCCTGCGCGTAGCCTGGCAGGCGGCATCTGACAACCAGCAACCAAGCGGGCCCTATAGGTCGGCGCGTCGCCAGCGCCGGGAACCCCTCCCGGTATCGAGCCACCGTCCAGGGGGCCTGGCGCCAGGATCCAATGGTCCTAGGCGCCGAGCCAGGTCATGCGGGAATCCTGTCCAGGCAGGGTTCGTTCCGGGGACCGGACGGTTCCGGCTCCCAGCCGCTATCGCCCTGGTAGAGACTGTGGGAGTGCGGGGTCCGGGGGCCACCCGTCTCGCGGTGGGTCCATCGCAGACAACCATCGCGCTCTGGGCAACCGTTGTCGTGGCATCGGCAGATCTCGTCGGGCATGGTCAACACACCTCCACCAATCAATCGCGATGGTTGTACTTCAGGCCCCCGCCTCGCGGGCGTCGATGGCCTCACGGATCTCACCTCCACTGATGTTGCGACTTCACAAAATCCGGCGCCCGCACCTCGCGCGAAGCAGCACGCCGGAGGTTACCCTGGATGGAGTCCCCGAGTTGGGTCACACGAGCGAGGTCCGAGCGCTACCGCCAGTTACCCCCAGAAGGGGCCGGTCCAATGCAGCGCCGGATTCCCGCGCTTCAATCGGGAGCGAGGTCCCGACCGCCTCATGTAGCCGAAAGATCCGGGATCTGGCGTTTGGCGGCCGCCTTCATTGCCGGGCGCTAAAGGTGGACTTGGTGGGTGCCCTGATCCTGACCGCGTTCGTGAACAACTTGTCGGGGATGCTCACCCTGGTAGGGGATCCGGCGACCCTCCTGGTCGGCAGCTCGATGGGCCTGACCTTCGCCTTGATGGTCTGAGACCGGGCCCCAGATTAACGGCTTCGAGGCAGCTCTTGCCGAGCCGCTAGTCTACGATCTCCCCACCATCGACCCGACGGCGGGGATTGGCAACCCACCCCAGTCGACGAGGTACCTGACGATGAACACCGACGAGCGCGGCCTGATCGAAGGATTGTTTGAGCGCCTGCAGCAGGCGGAGGCCCAGAGCGGCCCCCGCGACCCCGAGGCGGAGAACCTGATCCAGGGACTGATGGCCCGCCAGCCCGCCGCCCCTTATCTCCTGGCCCAGGTCGTCCTGGTTCAGGAGCAGGGCCTGCGCAACCTCCAGGGCCGGGTCGAGGAGCTGGAGCGGGAGCTGGCCGAGCGCCCCCAGGGTGGGAGTCGCTTCCTGGGCGGACTCTTCGGCGGCGGACCCCAGAGCGCCTCTGAGCAAACCGCACCATCGCGCGCCCAGCCAACCAGCCGGAGCGGCTGGAGCAACACCCGCTTCCCGGCCC
>JBGSUY010000384.1:0-1770 GCA_041753195.1 Chromatiaceae bacterium | reverse complement strand
CCGCGACCCTGCAGGGCGATCGCGGCCTGTGGGCTTCGCTGACCGCGGACCTGAACCTGGACCCGTGGCGGGCACTGGGCGTGCCGGGGCTGGAGGATCTGCGGTTGCAGCCGTTGGTCTTTGCGGAATGGGGCATGGTGGCTGGAAATGCCGGCCAGGCGTGGCCTTCCGGTGAGCCCGGCGTTGATTTTGCCTCACCAGGGACGGGCTGGCGTGCCGACGCCGGCCTGGGGTTCAGTCGCCGGCTTGATCTACCGCTGGTGGGGGTGGGCAGCCGAATGGAGTTGCGGGCGGCGCGGGCCGTGGGGCAGGGCGCCGGGGGGCAGGATTGGCGGTTCGTGGTGGGGATCGGGAGGTAGGCGTGGCTTTCTGGGATCGTTGGACGTATCATTGGATGTACCGTAGGAGGTACATCTGCATGAAGATCCCGGTTATCATCCCGGTCACCGACCTGCGACAGGACGCGGCGGCTATTCTCAGGAAGCTGCAGGGGTCAGCCGATCCCCTCGTCGTCACGCAGAGAGGACGCGCCATCGCGGTGATCCAAAGCGTGGACGCCTACGAAAAGGCGGAGAACGAGCGACGATTGCTCCGCCTCCTGGCTGCCGGCGAGCAGGAGCTGGCGGCCGGCCAGGGTGTCAGTCTGGGGGCGGTGCTCAAAGAGGCTGATGCCTTGCTCGATGGTGGTGACGATTGAGGGTGCGGTTCACGATGTCGGCGCGGGCGCAGTTTCTGGAAGGGCTGTCGTACATCCGTCAGGATAGCCCGACGGCTGCGCGCCGCCTTCTCCAGAAGACCGAAGTGGCGCTCCGTCGATTGGAGGAGTTCCCGGAATCCGGCCGTTTGATTCCCGAATTCCCCGGTTTGCCGCACCGAGAGGTGATCGTCCGGCCGTACCGCTTCTTCTATCGGGTGACAGGCAAGACCGTCTGGATCGTGGCCGTGTGGCACTCCGCTCAGGTGCCGGATGGTCTGGGTCACTGAACCCAGGCCGGGGCAACCCCTGCGGGGTGGACGAAAACCGGTCGTTCTTGACGGTGCCTGGGCTGCGGCCTATATTGGAGGGCGCTTCTGTTGGGCCCTGTGCCGTAACGGCACGGGTCTGGCTGTTTGTGGCGCGGAAAGATTCGGTTCCTCGGTAGCTCAATGGTAGAGCATGCGGCTGTTAACCGCAGGGTTGTAGGTTCGAGCCCTACCCGAGGAGCCAAATGTTCCGGTGTACGAACAGACGTCTGGTTCGGTAACCCGTACCAGATCTCTATTGTGCACCGATCATGGACGAGGACCTTCTTCACCAACCGGCGGAGAAGGTCCTTTTTTTGCGGATTGGTGCCCTCCGCCATCACCTTCTCGAAATCGGCCAGAATCCCCGCGAGCATCTCTTTGTCGATGGCCGGGATCTCCAGGCGCTTCCGGCGCTCCTCCAGGTCGCGCTTTTCGACCTGCAGCTCCGCGATCCTGGCGTTCAGGTCATCGACCTTCTGCGCACATGCCTCCGGCTTCAGCGTCTGGGCCTCGAAGGCCGCGAAGTAGCGGTCGATCGTGGCCTGCGCCTTGACGATCTGGGTTTCGATCTTCTCGATTTCCTTTTCCAGCGAGGGCTTCTCCGCGCAGAGGCGGTGGTTGGCCTCCTCCCAGATGCGAGCCAGGAACTGCTCGTCCTGGAGTATCGCCTTGATGTCCTGCAGGATCGCGCTTTCGAGCAGGTCAGCGCGCACGTAGTCCTGGTCGCAGTCCTTCGTCTCCCACCGCTTGTTGCAGAGGTAGTAG
>JBGSUY010000383.1:0-2466 GCA_041753195.1 Chromatiaceae bacterium | reverse complement strand
GGGGAGGGGGGCGGCCCGCGGGGCGGTCGCCAGGGCACTCAGGGCACGGGTCACGGAAGCGGGTCCGGGCCGCGCTCGTCCGCCCTCAGGGTCAGGATCTCATGGCCGTCCTCGGTCACCAGGATGGTGTGCTCCCACTGGGCCGAGAGGCTGCGGTCCTTGGTCACGACGGTCCAGCCGTCGGGCAGGAGCTTGATGAAACGCTTGCCGGCATTGACCATGGGCTCCACGGTGAAGCACATGCCGGGCAGCAGCGTCAGGCCATCTCCTGGCTTGCCGTAATGGAGTACTTGGGGGTCCTCGTGGAACTCCCGCCCGATGCCGTGCCCGCAGTACTCCCGCACCACCGAGTAGCCCTGGGCCTCCACGAATTGCTGGATGGCATGGCCGACGTCGCCCAGGGTAGCGCCGGGGCGAACGGCCCGGATGCCTCGAAACATGGCCTCCCGGGTGATGTTGACCAGTCGGCGGGCCAGGACGGAGGGCTCGCCCACAAAGAACATCTTGCTGGTGTCGCCGTGATAGCCGTCTTTGATCACGGTGATGTCCACATTGACGATGTCGCCCCGCTTAAGGCGCTTGTTCCCGGGGATGCCGTGGCAGACCTGGTGGTTGACCGACGTGCAGATGGACCTGGGGAATCCCCGGTAGTTCAGCGGCGCCGGAACGGCCTTTTGGACCCGGGTGATGTAGTCGTGGCAGATGGCGTCCAACTCGTCGGTGGTGATCCCGGGTTGGACATGGGGTCCGATCATGTCTAGCACGTCCGCCGCCAGGCGCCCGGCAACGCGCATCCGCTCGATTGCCTCGGGGGTCTTGATCTGTACGCTCATCGCTGTGCCGGATGCGTCCACGTCTGTTGCGGATCTCTCGGAATTGCTTAGCTTATTTCCCGACGGCGATTGCCGGGACCAAGCCGCCTATGGTATATAAGCGCCCGCCTCGCCGCAAACCGCGGCAGGGCGAAGCCTGGGTCCTGATGCGACGGGCCCAAGACCCTGCCGCCAAGCGAAGAACTTCGCGCTTTTCGCTTCGTCTTTGCAGGAAGCCTGCCCGCCGCCGGTGCGGCGGGCTAACCGACCACACACGCATCGACACGTGCCGCTGGGTGCCCGATCAGGGTTGCGGCATGGGATGCGTGGAGGCACAACCCGATCCCAGAGGAAATCGACCATGACCGATGTATCGATGCGTCAGATGCTGGAGGCCGGTGTCCATTTCGGCCACCAGACCCGTTACTGGAACCCCAAGATGGGCGCCTTCATCTTCGGGCACCGCAACAAGATCCACATCATCAACCTGGAGAAGACGGTTCCGCTCTTCCAGGAGGCCATGAATTACATGAGCACCCTGGCCGCCAACGGCGGTCGTATCCTGTTCGTCGGCACCAAGCGCGCGGCGCGGGACGCCATCCGCGAGGAGGCGCTGCGCTGTGGCATGCCCTTCGTGAATCATCGCTGGCTCGGCGGCATGCTGACCAACTTCAAGACGATCAAGCAGTCAATCAAGCGGCTCAAGGACCTCGAGGCCATGTTCGAGACCGGCACCATCGAGCGCTTCAACAAGAAGGAGGCCCTGGACCTGGCCCGGGAGCGCGACAAACTGGAGCAAAGCCTGGGCGGCATCAAGAACATGGAGGGTCTGCCCGACGCCCTGTTTGTGATCGACGTGGGCCACGAGAAGAATGGGGTGACCGAGGCCAACAAGCTCGGGATCCCGGTGGTGGGCGTCGTCGATACCAACAATGACCCGAGTCGGGTGGACTACGTGATCCCAGGCAACGATGACGCCATCCGCGCGGTGCGTCTCTACATCGCCGGGGCCGCCGACGCGGTGCTGGACGGGCGCAACACGGCGGCCGGGATGGTATCGGGTCGCGCGTCCGAGTACGTGGACGTCTCAACCCCGGCCCCAGAGCCCGCCTAAGCTATAGGCGGGAGAACCGGCAGCGGCCCCGGATCGCCGGCGGGTAGCGCCGCCGGGATTTGGGTTAGGGCCCTTCCGGGCGGTCCCGCAGGGGTCGCCCGGGCCCATCCACCCACTCAATTCCCAGGCCCCCAAGGGGGCGAGGTTGTTCTTATGGCGATCACAGCGGCGATGGTGAAGGAGCTACGCGAGCGCACGGGCGCTGGCATGATGGAGTGCAAGAAGGCCCTGGTGGAGGTCGATGGGGACATCGAGGCCGCCATCGAGGCGATGCGCAAGTCCGGCCAGGCCAAGGCCGCCAAGAAATCGGGCCGGATCGCCGCCGAGGGGGTGGTGATGATAGAGATCGCCCCGGGGGCCAAGCAGGGGGTCCTGGTGGAGATCAACTGCGAGACCGATTTCGTGGCCAAGGACGATAACTTCGGGACCTTCGCGGCCGCGGTCGCCCGCACCGCCCTGGCCCCGGAGGCCAGGGACGCGGAGGCGCTTGCCCAGATGCCCCTGGCGGGGGACCCTGCGACCACGGTGAACGGTGCACGG
>JBGSUY010000382.1:0-9560 GCA_041753195.1 Chromatiaceae bacterium | reverse complement strand
GGTGATGGCGGCCTTCGAGGGGCGCTTCCGCGTCCCGATCCTGGAGGGCGACGGGCCGACCGAGTGCTCGCCCGTGACCTGTGTCAACCCACCCGTCGGTGTCCGCAAGCCCGGGTCGGTGGGCCTGCCGATTCCCGGGGTGGAGATGCGCGTCCTGGACGATGCGGGGCAGGAGGTCCCGGACGGCACCCCGGGCGAGGTGTGTGTGCGCGGGCCCAACGTGATGAAGGGTTACTTCAAGCTCCCCGACGCCACCCGGGAGGCGTTCTTCGGTGACTGGTTCCGCACCGGGGACCTGGGGACCCGGGATGCGGACGGCTATTTCTACCTGGTGGACCGCATCAAGGACCTGATCATCGTCAATGGGATGAACGTCTATCCGCGGGTCATCGAGGAGGTCGTCCATGCCCACCCGGCGGTGGCCGAGGCGGCGGTGGTTGGCGATCCGGATCCCCGCCACGGGGAGGTCCCCGTGGCCCATGTCGCCATCAAGCCGGAGGCGGCGGTTACCAGCGCGGAGTTGCGCGACTGGTGTCGGGCGCGCCTCGGCCGCCACGAGATACCGCGACGCATCGAGATCCATGACGCCCTGCCCCGGAACGCCGCGGGCAAGATCCTCAAACGCCAGCTGCGACAGGCGGGTGAGCAGGAGCGCGGAGTGGCTCCGCCCCTGGATCCGTGAGCTGAGCGGATAGGCGCACGACGCGGCAGTCGGGGCGGCCAGCAGATTTTTTCACGACCTCCGAGACCGGCGTCGGTATACTGGCATGTTTTTGGAGGCCGGGCTGCCGCTCGGCGTTCGGGCAACGCCATTATCGAGGCACGGACGGAGCGCGTCCGCGGCCAGCGGGAGATGAAAGAGATGCAAGTATCGGTGGAGTCGGGGGACGGGCTGGAGCGGCGGATGCGCATCGAGCTGCCCTTCGAGCGTATCCAGGGGGAGGTCGACAAGCGGCTGCAACAGATGGCGCGCGGTGCCCGGCTGCCCGGGTTTCGCCCCGGCAAGGTGCCCATGAAGCTACTGCGCCAGCGCTATGGCGAGCAGCTCCAGCAGGAGGTGTTCGGGGAGCTGGTGCAGTCCAGCTTCGGCGAGGCGGTGGCCCAGGAGTCCCTGCGTCCGGCGGGCATGCCCAGGATCGAGCCGGAGATCGATCGAGCGCAGCAGCGCTTCGGCTACACGGCCGTGTTCGAGGTACTGCCCCAGATCCAGCTCGCGTCCCTGGCCGGCCAGGTGGTGAAGCGACCGGTGGCAAAGGTGATCGACGCGGACTTGGAGGCCATGCTCGAGCACCTGCGCGCCCAACGCAAGACCTGGGAGCCGGTGGAGGGTCCTGCCGAGGGCGGTCACCGCTTGACCGTCTCCTACGCCGGGACCATCGACGGGGAGGCGTTCGAGGGCGGCTCCAAGTCGGGTACCCAGGTAGAGCTTGGATCCGGCCGCATGATCCCCGGTTTCGAGGACGGACTCTTTGGCGCCAGCGCCGGGGAGACCCGGGCCCTCGACCTCCAGTTCCCGGATGGCTACCACCGACAGGACCTGGCAGGAAGGCAGGTCCACTTCGAGGTCCAGGTCGAGTCTGTCACCCGGCCGGTCCTCCCCGAAGTGGATGCGGAGTTTGCCCGTAACTTCGGCATCGACGATGGGGACCTGGAGCGCTTCCGCGCCGACGTACGCGCCAACATGGAGCGGGAGCTGGCCCAGCGGATCAAGGCCCGGACCAAGGAGCGGGTGATGGATCTGCTGGTCGCGGCCAACGCCGTCGAGATCCCGCGGGCCTTGGTGCAGGAGGAGATCCGCAGCCTCAAGGACCAGATGCGTCAGAATTTGGGCGGAGGGCGCATGGAGCTGCCGGACAACCTGTTCGAGGACTCGGCCCGGCGGCGCGTGGCCCTGGGACTCATCATCGCCGAGATCGTCAAGCAGAATGGCATCAAGGCCGACCCAAGTCGTATCCGGGCGGCCGTCGAGGACATGGCCGCGACCTACGAGGAGCCCCAGGAGGTGATCGACTACTACTATGGGGACCGTCACCGGCTCGCCCCGGTGGAGTCACTGGTCCTCGAGGAGCAGGTGATGGATTGGGTGCTCGATCAGGTGACGGTCGAGGAGGAATCCTTGAGCTTCTCCCAGTTGACCGAGCCTCAGGCGGCCGCCTGATCGATCCGCGAATAGGATCCCTTTCGGCCCCGCAGGAGGCCCGCAGTCCGTCTACCCCGATTCCCCCAACCAGAGCGAGTCCAATCCATGAGCAAGATCTTAGGTAGCACGTGCGCCGGCGCCGACTGGAAACCCGAGGGTCTCGGTCTCGTGCCGATCGTCATCGAGCAGACCGCCCGGGGGGAGCGTTCCTTCGACATCTACTCGCGACTCCTCAAGGAACGGGTGATCTTCCTGGTGGGCCCGGTGGAGGACCATATGTCCAACCTGGTGGTGGCCCAGCTGCTGTTCCTGGAGTCGGAGAACCCGGACAAGGACATCCACCTCTATATCAACTCACCGGGCGGGTCCGTGACCGCCGGGCTGGCCATCTACGACACCATGCGCTTCATCCGCCCGGACGTGAGCACTATGTGTGTCGGCCAGGCGGCCAGTATGGGGGCCTTGCTCCTGGCCGGCGGGGCAGCGGGTAAGCGCTTCTGCCTACCCCATTCCCGGATGATGATCCACCAGCCTCTGGGGGGTTTCCAGGGGCAGGCCACCGATATCGACATCCATGCCCGTGAGATCCTCTATATCCGCGACCGCCTGAACGCGATCCTGGCGCACCACACGGGACAACCCATCGAGAAGATCGCCGACGATACGGAGCGGGACCGCTTCATGGGCGGGGAGGAGGCCCAGGCCTACGGTCTGATCGACACGGTGTTGAGCGAGCGGGCTCCCCTGCCGACGAAGACCTGACAAGGACGGGATGAGGCCCCATCACGCGAGCCGGTTGCAGGTTGTTTGAACGGCTCCACGGCCTGGGGGTCTTCCTTGCCCCAGTCTTTTTTACCGTCTTGCCATCGAAGCACAAACCGTTATGATTGAGAGAGCCGGGATAGGGCCCGCAAGGTCCCTGCCGTCATTCGACCCTTGGAGAGGCATGCCCGATGAGCGCAAACAGTCACGGTAAGAGCGACGAGGGTAAGCTCCTCTATTGTTCCTTTTGCGGCAAGAGCCAGCACGAGGTCCGCAAGCTGATCGCCGGGCCGTCCGTCTTCATCTGTGACGAATGTGTCGAGCTGTGTAACGACATCATCCGCGAGGAGATGCAGGAGGGTGGCGCCGATGCCACCAGCAAGCTGCCCAAGCCCCGCGAGATCAACGACAGCCTGGATCAGTTCGTCATCGGACAGGAGCACGCCAAGAAGGTCCTCTCAGTCGCCGTCTACAATCATTACAAGCGCTTGGAGGCGGCCGACTCCAAGGACGGGATCGAGATCGCGAAGAGCAACATCTTGCTGGTGGGCCCCACGGGCTCGGGCAAGACCCTCCTTGCCGAGACCCTGGCCCGTCTACTCAACGTGCCCTTCACGATCGCCGACGCCACCACCCTGACCGAGGCGGGCTATGTGGGCGAGGACGTCGAGAACATCATCCAGAAGCTGCTCCAGAAGTGCGACTACGACGTCGAGAAGGCCCAAACCGGTATCGTCTACATCGACGAGATCGACAAGATCTCCCGCAAAGCCGACAACCCATCCATCACTCGCGACGTCTCGGGGGAGGGGGTCCAACAGGCCCTGCTGAAGCTGATCGAGGGCACCGTCGCCTCGGTGCCGCCCCAGGGCGGCCGCAAGCATCCCCAGCAAGAGTTCCTCCAGGTCGATACCTCGAACATCCTGTTCATCGTCGGGGGCGCCTTCGCGGGCCTCGACAAGGTGGTCCAGAACCGCTCCCGCAAGGGTGGGATCGGCTTCTCCGCGGACGTCCACAGCAAGGACGACAAGCGCCAGATCGGCGAGCTGCTCGCCGCCGTGGAGCCGGAGGATCTCATCCGCTACGGCCTGATCCCGGAGTTCGTGGGGCGCCTGCCGGTCATGGCCACTCTGGAGGAGCTAGACGAGCAGGCCCTGATGCGCATCCTCACGGAGCCCAAGAACGCCCTGGTCAAGCAGTACGCCCGGCTGTTCGAGATGGAGGGGGTGGAGCTCGAGCTCCGGGACGACGCCCTGCGTGCCATCGCCCGCAAGGCCATGGAGCGCAAGACGGGTGCCCGCGGCCTGCGCACCATCATGGAGCAGGTACTGCTGGATACCATGTATGACCTGCCATCCATGTGCGACGTGGGTAAGGTCGTGGTGGACGGGTCCGTCATCACGGGCGAGAACAAGCCGTTCCTGATCTACGAGGGCGTCGAGAAGCAAGCGGCTTCGGGCGATTGATCCAGGCCGGGGGGCGGGGGCACCCCGCCGAGATGGGGACGGTCCATTTGACCGAGGGGGTCCAATCCGGTCGGGACCGTTGAAGGAGGGCCCCCGTGCCCTGATTCTTTCTCCATCCGTTCATCCAGTCGGCCTCGCCGTCGGCGTCGCGCCCCGGTCTCCCCTGCGGGAGGCCGAATCGGTCGAGGCCCCGGTGAGCCGGCGCCACACGAGACCCTTCATGGCGCATCGCGAATCGTCGAAATCCCCTTCGCAGACCTCCCAAGAGGTCCCGGTCCTGCCCCTCCGGGACGTCGTCGTTTATCCCCACATGGTCATCCCACTGTTCGTGGGGCGCGACAAGTCCATCCGGGCGCTGGATGGGGCCATGGCCAACGACAAGCAGATCCTCCTGGTAGCCCAGAAGAGTGCGGACCTGGACGACCCGGCGGTCAAGGACCTGCACGAGATCGGCACCCTGGCCAATATCCTGCAACTGCTCAAGCTGCCGGACGGCACGGTAAAGGTCCTGGTGGAAGGTAACCAGCGGGCCCGCATTGAGCGCTACCTCACCACCGAGGAGTCCTTCTCGGCGCTCATCGAGCCGCTAGACGAGTCCCTACAGTCCGACGAGCGCGAGCAGGAGGTCCTGATGCGCTCGGCGATCGCGCTTTTCGACCAGTATGTCAAGCTCAACAAGAAGGTGCCGCCGGAGGTCCTGACCTCGCTCGCCAGCATCGACGAGGCGGGGCGCCTGGCTGATACCATGGCCGCCCACATGTCGCTGAAGCTGGACGAGAAGCAGCGGGTGCTGGAGATGGTCGACGTCCAGGCCCGCCTGGAACATCTGATGGGGCTCATGGAGTCGGAGAACGACATCCTCCAGATGGAGAAGCGCATCCGGGGGCGGGTGAAGCGCCAGATGGAGAAGAACCAGCGGGAGTACTACCTCAACGAGCAGATGAAGGCGATCCAGAAGGAGCTGGGTGAGCTGGAGGAGGCCCCCAACGAGATCGAGGAGCTGGCCAAGCGGATCGAGGCGGCGGGCATGCCCAAGGAGGTCAAGGCCAAGGCCCAGGCGGAGCTCAACAAGCTCAAGTTGATGTCGCCCATGTCCGCCGAGGCGACGGTGGTGCGCAACTACGTGGACACCCTTGTCAATGTCCCCTGGAACAAGCGCACCCGCATCCGCAACGATATCCGGGTGGCGGAGGCGGTCCTGGACAAGGACCACTATGGCCTGGAGCGGGTCAAGGAGCGGATCCTCGAGTACCTGGCCGTTCAGCAGCGGGTGCGCAAGCTCAAGGGGCCGATCCTCTGTCTGGTGGGCCCTCCCGGGGTGGGTAAGACCTCCCTGGGTCAGTCCATCGCACGTGCGACAAACCGCAAGTTTTCGCGGATGTCCCTGGGCGGGGTCCGGGACGAGGCGGAGATCCGCGGCCACCGTCGGACCTACATCGGCGCCCTGCCCGGCAAGATCATCCAGAACCTGTCCAAGGTGGGCTCCCGGAATGCCTTCTTCCTGCTCGACGAGATCGACAAGATGGCGATGGACTTTCGGGGCGACCCGGCGTCGGCCCTGCTGGAAGTCCTGGACCCAGAGCAGAACCACACCTTCAACGACCACTACCTGGAGGTGGACTTCGACCTCTCCGAGGTGATGTTCGTAGCCACGGCCAACACCCTGAATATTCCCCCGGCCCTGCTGGACCGCATGGAGGTGATCCGTCTCTCGGGTTACACGGAGGACGAGAAGGTCGCGATCGCCGAGCGTTATCTGATCCCGAAGCAGGTCAAGCATAACGGCCTCAAGGAGGGGGAGCTAGCGATTCGCGAGTCGGCCCTGCGGGACATCTGCCGCCACTACACCCGGGAGGCCGGGGTGCGCAATCTGGAGCGCGAGATCTCGAAGATCTGCCGCAAGGTGGTCAAGGAGGTGCTGCTCAAGAAGCGGGAAAGCGGGACCGTAGTGACGGCGAAGTCACTGGAGAAGTATCTGGGCGTCCAGCGTTTCCGTTATGGTCGAGCCGACGAGCACGATCAAATCGGGCAGGTCACGGGTCTGGCCTGGACCGAGGTGGGCGGGGAGCTGCTGCGCATCGAGTCCGCCCTGGTGCCGGGCAAGGGTAAGTTCACCTATACGGGCCAATTGGGCGACGTGATGCAGGAGTCCATTCAGGCGGCCATGACCGTCGTGCGGGCCCGAGCCGAGGCCCTTGGGATCGCACCCGATTTCCATAATACTTTCGACGTGCACGTCCATGTCCCCGAGGGGGCCACCCCGAAGGACGGGCCCAGTGCCGGCGTGGCCATGTGCACTGCCCTAGTTTCGGCGCTGACCAAGATCCCGGTCCGCTCCAGCGTCGCCATGACCGGCGAGATCACCCTGCGAGGTGAGGTGCTCCCCATCGGTGGGCTCAAGGAAAAGCTGCTCGCCGCCCTCCGAGGGGGCATCGAAACCGTAATCATCCCCAGCGAGAACGAGCGGGACCTGACCGAGATCCCCAAGAACATCCACCAGAATCTGGAAATCCGTCCGGTCCGCTGGATCGACGAGGTGCTGGACATCGCCTTGACCCGGAGGCCCGAGGCGGCCAAGGCCGAGGCGGAAGGTGGGGACGCCGCGGTGGTGCTTCCGGACGAGGCCGCGGAAAAACCCGCGGAGCCCGCTCGCGAACAGGCCACCCCCACCCATCACTGAGCCTCACCGTTCGCTTTCGGTCGGAGTCGCGGAGGCGTGGGTTGGCCTGCCCACTATGAACCTGTCCGTGTATGGCGGACAGGATCCGCACCTGTTATCCCATTGACATCCATCGGTGGTCCTGCGGTGCCGCCGCCGCGTGGCCGCGGGTCGCATTTTTTGCGCGGAAAGTGAAAACACGGTTGCCCGCGGGGGCCACTCCGCCTTAGGATGCCCGCGTACGCAGATTACAGTCGGGGCGGGGTCTCCGGGCTCGCTTGACGGTCAGGGAGTCGGTTCCAATGAAGGCCCAACTGTGTACTTGCGAATCAAGTGGCCACGACAAATGGGGGAACAATGAATAAGTCAGATCTGATCGAGGCGATGGCGGAGGCGGGCGATATCTCCAGGGCGGCGGCGGGCCGGGCCTTGGACGCGTTGACGGATGCCATCGCCGTGGCCCTGAAGAAGGGTGAGAGCGTGTCCCTGATCGGTTTTGGCACCTTCTCGGTGAAGGAGCGGGCAGCCCGCACGGGACGCAACCCCCAGACGGGCGCGACCATCGAGATCGCCGCCTCCAAGACGCCCTCATTCAAGGCTGGAAAAGCCCTCAAGGACGCCGTACAATAATCGGCCTTTCCTGAGGGGCACTGCTCGGGTGCTTAGCTCAGCCGGGAGAGCATCGCCCTTACAAGGCGAGGGTCGCAGGTTCGATCCCTGCAGCACCCACCAAGGCGGGCAAGGCGGATCCGATCGGTCTCTGCGAAAGACAGTCACGGAGCGGTAGTTCAGTTGGTTAGAATACCGGCCTGTCACGCCGGGGGTCGCGGGTTCGAGCCCCGTCCGCTCCGCCAATGAAACGTCAACGGGGTACCCTTCCGGTACCCCGTTCTTGTTTCCCCCGCCCATCAACTCCAGCGCAGGACTCCGGTCAGGGGGCCCTGCCGGGTCCTTCAATCCCCATCGAGTAGGCGCCATGCTGCAGACCATTCGGGACCGAGCCCAGGGTTGGATCGCCTGGGTCATCATCATCTTGATCAGCATCCCTTTCGCCCTGTGGGGCATCCAATCCTATCTGGGCGTGGGAGGCGAGGTCGTGGTGGCCAAGGTCAACGGGGTGGAGATCAAGGAGCAGGATCTCCAGCGGCGCGTCCAGCAGGCGCGTATCCAGCTGCGGGAGCGGTTGGGCGCCGCCTACGATGCGGCGCAGCTCGACGACGGGCGCCTGCGCCAGGAGGCCCTGGATGACATGATCCGGGAGGCCCTGCTGGTGGACGTCTCGCATCGCCTCGGGTTCCGGGTATCGGACCAGGAGGTTCAGGCGCAGATCCTCGCGGAGCCCGCCTTCCAGCGGGGTGGGCAGTTCGATAAGACCGTTTACGAGCAGGTCCTCGAGCTCCAGGGCCTGTCGCCTGCCCTGTTCGAGGCCCAGCTGCGCCAGCGGATCCTGGGGACCCAAATGGTGCGCGGGGTGGTGGGGAGCGAGTTCATAACCAACGCCGAGCGTGAGGCCTTCCAGCGGTTGTCCGGGCAACGGCGGGAGCTCGCCTGGCTGCGGATCCCGGCCGCTCGCTTCACGGACGATGCGCCCATCGGGGAGGACGCGATTCAGGCGTACTACGAGGCCAACGCCGCGCGCTTCCAGACCCCGGAGCAGGTACGGCTGGAATATCTGCTCTTGGATGTGGACGCCCTCGCGACCGGCAGCGCGGTCAGCGACGAGGATCTGCGCCGGGTCTACGAGTCCGATCAGGCCCGCTTCGGTCAACCGGAACGCCGCAAGGTCCGCCACATCCTGCTTCCGGTACCAGCGGATGCGGACGAGGCAAAAGTCCAGGCGGTGCTCCAGGAGATCCAGGGCGTGCGCGCCCGCATCCTGGGTGGGGAGCCCTTCGGCGAGGTTGCCAAGGCGGTCTCCAAGGACCCGGGCAGCGCCTCCCAGGGGGGGTCTCTGGGAGAGATCGAGCAGGGGATCATGGATCCGGCCTTCGATCAGGCGGCCTTTGCCCTGGCGGCCGCGGAGCTCAGCGAGCCGGTGCGAACCCGATTCGGATACCACCTGATCGAGGTTGAGGAGATCTTGCCTGCCCGGGTCAAGCCCTTCGAGGAGGTCCAGGAGTCGCTGCGCGGGGAGCTCGCGCGGCAGAAAGCCGAGGCCCTTTACTACGACCTGGGCGAGCGCCTCGCCAACGTGGTCTACGAGACCCCGGACAGTCTCCAGCCGGCTGCCGAGGAGCTGGGCCTGACCGTCCAGCAGAGTGACTGGATCGGCCGTGTCGGAGGCGAGGGCCCGCTTGGGCACCCCAAGGTCACCGCGGCTGCTTTCAGCGAAGAGGTCCTGAACGAACGCCGCAACAGCGACCTCATCGAACCGGAGAAGGATGTGCTGCAGGCCCTAGTGGTCCGCGTGGTTGATCACCGGGATGCCTCCAGTCGTCCTCTCGACGCAGTCCGCGAGGAGATCGTCGGCACCCTGCGTCAGGAGCGGGCGCGCAAGGCCGCGGCGGATGCCGCCGAAGCGGGGGCGCAGAAG
>JBGSUY010000381.1:0-7046 GCA_041753195.1 Chromatiaceae bacterium | reverse complement strand
CCCCGCCGTGGCACGGGCGGCGGTGGAGACTGGGGTGGCCCGCGCCCCCTACCCGGCCCACTATCCCCACTGAGGCGCTGGCCCAAGCGCCACTCACCAGGCGCGCGCAGACGCGCCTCGCCATAACACCGAGAACCCGGTCCGCGAGGCCGGGTCCCATACCACCGAACGGAGGAGAGCCATGAAGAAGATCAGCATCGTCGGCGCCGGACGGGTCGGGGAAACCACGGCCCAGATCCTGGCCGAGCAGGAGCTGTGCCGTGAGATCGCGCTGTTGGACGTGCGCGAGGACGTCCCCGAAGGGGTGGCCCTGGACATCTTCCAGACCGCCCCCTTCTTCGAGTTCGACTGCGCCATCAGCGGCAGCAACGATCCCCAGATCCTGCGGGACTCTGAGCTGGTGATCGTGACCGCCGGCTTTCCCCGCAAGCCCGGCATGTCGCGTTCGGACGTCCTGGAGGCCAACGTCCGCATCATCGACGAGGTGACGGACCAGATCCTGCGCTATGCGGCCGACGCCATGGTGCTGGTGGTCTCCAACCCCGTGGACGCCCTGACCTATCGGGTGGCCCAGCGCACCGGCTGGAGCCGTTCCCGGGTGTTCGGCCAGGCCGGGGTGCTCGACGCCTCCCGAATGGCCGCCTTCATCGCTCGCGAGACGGGCTTCTCGGCCCTGGATATCACCACCCTGGTCCTCGGCGGCCATGGGGACACCATGGTCCCGGTGCCCCGCTTCTGCACCATCAACGGGATCCCGATCTCCCGCTTCATCTCCGAGGAGCGCATCGAGGCGATCCTGGAGCGCACCCGCAAGGGGGGCGCCGAGATCCTGGCCTTGCGCAAGAACTCGAGTGCCTACGACGCCCCGGCGGCGGCGGTCGCCGCCATGGTGGACGCCATCAGCCACAACCGCCGGCGGCTCCTGCCCTGCGTTGCCCTCTTGGAGGGTGAATACGGCGAGACCGACATCGCCATGGGGGTGCCCTGCATCCTGAGCGAAAAGGGCATCGAGTCCGTGGTCGAGCTCGACCTCAACCCGCGGGAGCGCTCGGACTTCGACCACTCCATCGCCGCCCTGCGGGACGACATCGCGCGGCTCAAGGAGCTCCTTTGACCAGCTTCCGGTCCGCTTCTTGCTGAGCCCATCGCAGGTCCCAGTGGGAAGCCGGACCCCGGGATCCCGCGCCGTGGGTTAACCTTGGTCCCGAGCCTGGGCGCTGGGGTGTCTTGAGCCGACCCCGCCCGGGTTGCGCGGCCGACCCGCGAGAGTCTTTCACCAACGCCGTCGGGCGGGCCGCGAGCCCGGACTCGGCGGCCAGGAGCGAAGCCATGGCCAACGAAACCGTCACCATCACCAACGGCACCACCGGGGAGAGCCACGACTACCCCCTGTTGCGCGGGACCCTGGGACCGGCGGCGGTGGACATCTCGTCCCTCTACAAAGAGGCGGGGATCTTCACCTTCGACCCGGGATTCATGGCCACAGCGGCTTGCCACAGCGCCATCACCTACATCGACGGGGAGCAGGGGGTCCTGCTCTACCGGGGTTATCCCATCGAGCAGCTGGCCACCAAGGCGAGCTTCCTGGAGGTCGCCTATCTCCTGCTCTACGGCGAACTGCCCAGGGATCGGGAGCTAATGCGTTTCGAGGACGTCATCACTCGCCACACCATGCTTAACGAGCGGTTGCGTAAGTTCCTCGACGGCTTCCACTACGACGCCCACCCCATGGCCATGCTCTGTGGGGTGGTGGGATCCCTGTCCGCCTTCTACCACGACTCGGTGGACATCCACGACTACCAGCATCGCGAGATCTCCGCCCATCGCCTGATCGCCAAGCTGCCCACCATCGCGGCGGCCGCCTACAAGCACAACGTGGGCGAGCCCATCATGTATCCGCGCAACGATCTGCGTTACTGCGCGAACTTCATGCACATGATGTTCGCCACCCCCTGCGAGGACTACGAGCCGGGGCTGATCGCGGAGCGGGCCCTGAACCTCCTGTTCATCCTCCATGCGGATCATGAGCAAAACGCCAGCACCTCCACAGTACGCCTCGCCGGCAGCTCCGGGGCCAACCCCTTCGCCTGCATCGCCGCAGGCATCGCCTCACTCTGGGGTCCGGCCCACGGCGGGGCCAACGAGGCGGTGCTCGACATGCTGGAGCAGATCGGGGACGTGAAGAATGTCCAGGCCTACATGGCCAAGGCGAAGGACAAGGACGATCCCTTCCGGCTCATGGGCTTCGGCCACCGGGTCTACAAGAACTACGACCCGCGGGCCAAGATCATCCGGGAGGTTTGCCATCAGGTGCTCGAGGAGTTGGCGGACGCCAACAATCCGCTCTTCGAGCTGGCCATGAGGTTGGAGGAGATCGCGCTGTCGGACGACTACTTCGTCGAGCGCAAGCTCTATCCCAACGTCGACTTCTACTCGGGGATCATCTACCAGGCCCTGGGGATTCCCCGATCCATGTTCACGGTCATGTTCGCCATTGCGCGCACCGTGGGCTGGGTCGCCCACTGGATGGAGATGATGGCGGATCCGAACAATCGGATCGGCCGGCCCCGCCAGATCTACCACGGCCCGGCCGTGCGGGACTACTTGCCCATCTCCCAGCGCTGAGGTCCCGGGCGTGGGCCGCCCTCGGGGCGGTCCTCAAGACCGGGACAGGCTCAGCCCCTGGTCGCCGCCCTCGGCGAGCAGGCGTTGCACCTCCCCCATGTCCGCGCCCCGATCCGGTCGTTCGCTGACCGGGTCCAGCGGCGGATTGCGCAGGGCGGTGCGGGGCAGCACGATCAGCTCCACCGGCGTCTCCCGGGCCACAAAACGAAAGACCGGGTGGTTGCGCCGCTCTCCCCCCCCATAGCGGAAGCTGCGCTCCCTCTCCTGCCAGGGGATCTGCCGGTCGAGGAGTCGAAACACCACCTCCTCGGGCCGTTCCGCGAACAGGTAGAGCTGGATCCCCGGCTCGACCGGACCGGTGCCGTCGAGTACGGGGCCAATCAACCGGGGGGAGAACCCCTCGAAGGCGCGCATGGCCTCGAGGGCGTCGCGCCGCAGCTGCGCCAGCTCCCGTGCGTGGTGGAGGTCCCGGAACAGCCGCCGCTGGGTGAGCAGGGCCTCCTGGATCGCCTCGTTGGAGGGCCAGCTGCGTCGGTCGAGAATGCCGGTGCGCTCGGCGGCCTTGCGGCGGGCCCGGTCGAAGTCCGCCAGGCCCTGCTCCACCATGATGCGCGCCGCCTCGTAGGCCATGCGCTGGCGCGTCCCGTTGGCTCGGTCAGGTCCCGACATCGGATGGCTCCTCTGGATGCTGGCGGCTCATGGCTAAAGTCGGCGCGGGCCGAAATGCTAGCCCGGGGTCAGGTTGGCGGCTCCCTTCGGCGCCAAACGGTACCACGGGCCTGGCACCCCTGCACCGGCGCCCGATCTCTGAGGGTCCCAGCCACGCGCACTGCGTCACGATCCGAGCACTGCGTCGCGGTGAGGGGCCGGCGCCTCGCTATAATGGGCTCGTGCCATGTCGTAGGACTCCAGTCCCTGGGAAAACATAACTTCGATTAGTGGGTTGTGTTGGTTTTTTGCCTCTGGTTCAAGCTGTCAACCTTGCCGCTCCCGTGTGAGAGAGGATCTTGATGCTCGGCTTCGCCCGCAAGAACAAGGGATTGGTGGGTATCGATATCGGCTCGACCTCGATCAAGCTGATCGAGCTGTCCCAGGGCCCCAATTCCACCGCGGCCCTGTTCCGGGTCGAAACCTTCGCCATCGAGCCCCTTCCGACCAACGCGGTGGTGGAAAAGAAGATCGCCGACGGGGACGCGGTGGGTCAGGGTATCCGCAGGGCGCTCAGCAAGGCCGGTACCAAGACCAAGCGCGCCGCGGTGGCGGTCTCCGGATCCTCCGTCATCACCAAGATCATCTCTATGTCGAGCACGCTCAGCGAGGCCGAGATGGAGAGCCAAATCCAACTGGAGGCGGACCAGTACATTCCCTACCCCTTGGAAGAGGTGAATATCGATTTCGACGTGATCGGTCCCTCCCAGTCCAGCCCCGAGCTGGTAGACGTGCTCCTGGCGGCATCCCGGCGCGAGAACGTGGACGATCGGGTCAGCGCCCTGGAGATGGCCGGCCTCACCGCCGCGGTGGTGGACGTGGAGGCCTACGCCATGGAGAACGCCTGCACCCTCCTGCTCGGCGGGCGGGTGGCGGAGCAGCGGGAGAAGACCATCGCGGTCGCCGACGTGGGCGCCACCACCACCACCCTGCACGTGCTCCATGAGGGCCAGATCGTCTACACACGGGAGCAGAACTTTGGTGGCGGTCAGCTCGTCGATGAGGTCCAGCGCCGTTACGGCCTGCCGCGTGACCAGGCTACCCAAAAGATCCTCGATGGGGACCTGGCCGAGGGCTACGACCGGGAGGTCCTGAGCCCCTTCAAGGAAGCCCTGGCCCAGCAGATCAGCCGCGCCCTGCAGTTTTTCTACTCCGGCACCAGCTTCAACCGCGTCGACCAGATCGTGCTTGCGGGGGGCGCCGCCAGCATCCGCCGGCTTGACCAGCTGGTCGAGGAGCGCCTCGGCCTTCCGGTGCTGGTGGCGAATCCCTTCGGCCACATGTCCCTGTCGCCCAGGGTCAAGGCCCAGGAGCTCATGCGCGAGGCGCCGGCCCTGATGATCGCGGTGGGCCTGGCCCTGCGGGGGTTCGACTAATGGCCCGCATCAATCTCCTGCCCTGGCGTGAGGCGCGGCGCAAGCGCCGGCAGCGCGACTTTGGCGTCGCCGGGGCCATCGCCCTGGCCCTCACGACGCTGACTGCCCTGCTGGTGCACCTCCAGATCGAGGCCTGGATTGTCGCCCAGCAGTCGCGCAATCAGTTCCTGACCGAGCAGATTCGTCAGCTCGACCGCCAGATCAAGGAGATCCAGGACTTGGAACAGACCAAGGCCGGCCTGCTGGCACGCATGAACATCATCCAACAGCTCCAGGAGAGCCGCCCCGAGGTGGTGCGGCTCTTCGACGAGCTGGTAACCGCCATCCCGGAGGGCGTCTTCCTCACCAAGGTGGAGCAGACCGGCCGTAACGTGGTGGTGGAGGGGCGCGCCCAGTCCAACGCCCGGGTCTCCGCCTTCATGCGCAGCGTGGAGGGGTCCGAGTGGATCGGGGCGCCGCGCCTCCTGCTCATCGAAAACAAGGACAAGACCGGTACGGGCCTGAGCCACTTCCGCCTGTCCTTCAACCAGATCGGGGCCAAGGCCGAGAACGGGAACCAGGGCGAGCCCAGGACCCCGAGCCCTAAGAAAGGCGGCCGGCCTCCAAAGGCGAGCTGAACGACGCACGACGGAGCCACCAAGCCCAGGCCATGGAACTCAGCAAACTCAACGAGCTCGACCTCAGCAACGTCGGCGAGTGGCCGACCCCGATCAAGGCGGTCGTCATCCTGATCGCCTGTATCGGGCTCGCCGTCGCCGTCTACTACCTGGACACCGAGTCCCAGCTTACGCGCCTCGACCAGGAGCGCGCCACGGAGGTCGATCTGCGGCAGAGCTTCGAGACCAAGCAACGCAAGGCCGCCAACCTGGAGGCCTACCGGCAGCAGCTCGAGGAGATGAAGGAATCCTTCGGCGCCATGCTGCGTCAGCTACCGGACAAGACGGAGGTGGCGGCCCTGTTGGTGGACGTGTCCCAGACCGGACTGGCGGCGGGCTTGGAGTTCCAGCTCTTCCAGCCCCAGGGCGAGCTGTCCAAGGATTTCTACGCCGAACTGCCCATCGACGTGCGGGTCACCGGCCGCTATCACGACTTCGGCCGCTTCATCAGCGGACTGGCCGCCCTGCCCCGGATCGTCACCATCCACGACGTCAAGATCGGGAGCACGGCGGGCGAGACGGGTGCCGACGGCGCCAAGCTGGCCCTGCAGGCCACCGTCAAGACCTACCGTTATCTGGACGAGGCGGCAGCGAAATGACCCGGCGTATCCCCGGCCCCTCGGTCCCCCTGCTCCTGCTGCTCGGCGCGGTCATCGGCGGGCTGGCCGGGCTCACCGGTTGTAGCAACAGCAAGTTGGGCGAGCTGGAGGACTATGTCCGCCAGGTCCAGGCGCGCACCCCCGAGCCCATCGAACCCCTCCCGGACATTCCCCAGATCAGCACTTACGTGTTCGAGCCGGGTGACCGCCGCGATCCCTTTGTGGCAGACACCAAGACCAGCGCCGTGGTCGACGTCTCCCAGGGCGACAGCCTGGCGCCGGATCCCCTGCGCCGCAAGGAGGAGCTGGAGGGCTATTCCCTGGATGCCCTGCGCATGGTCGGCACCCTGGAGCAGAACGAGACCAAGTGGGGACTGATCCGCACCCAGGACGGAACCCTGCACCGGGTCCGCGTCGGCAACTACCTGGGGCTCAACAACGGCCAGATCACCAGCATCAGGGACGATGCGATCCAGCTGACGGAGGTCATCTCGGAGGCCCCCGGCGAGTGGCGCGAGCGCCAGGCATCGGTGTCCTTGACCCAGTAATTCGCTAACAGGCATGCCGCCATGAAGAGCCCAAGAGCCCCCGCCCGGTCCGCCCTCGGCCAGCTCCCGATCCCCGCGGGCGCGGCCCCCTGGTCCCGTTGGGGTTGGCTCCTACTGCTGCTTCTACTCTGGGGCCGGGCCCCGCTGAAGCCCGCAGGCGCCGCAGATCTGCAGGACATCCAGTTCGCCGCCCTGCCGGGCAACCGGGTGGAGGTCCAGCTCACCCTGTCCGAGCCGGTGCCGGCCCCCGAGACCTTCTCCACCGATTCCCCGGCGCGCATCGCCCTGGACTTTCCCGGGGTCTCGAGCAAGCTGGACCGCAAGGCCGTTCCCATCGGCGTCGGCGCCGTGCACAGCCTGGTGGCGGTGGAGGCGAGCGACCGCACACGCGTGGTGCTGAACCTGAACGACTCCGTGCCCTATGAGGTGACCACCAGCGGCAACCGGGTGATGATTCGCCTCAACACCCAGGACACCGACGCGGGTGCCCCGGCACCCCTGCCGCAACAGGCGACAACCGCCGCCCCTCGCCCA
>JBGSUY010000380.1:0-2880 GCA_041753195.1 Chromatiaceae bacterium | reverse complement strand
GCCCACCCGGGCCGCCACCTCGCGGATCAGGTCGCCGGCCTTGAGCCGATCCGTGAGGTCATTGGTGACCCCGGCGGCCAGGCTGACCTTGCCGTCGGACTCGGCGGCCAGCACCACCACGCCAGAGCCGAGCTTGTCCTTGAGCTGGTCCAGGGTTTCCCGCAGGGCCTTGGGGTCGACGCCATCGAGGCGTGCCGCCAGGACCTTGATCCCGCCGATGTCCCGGGCCTGGGAGATAAGATCCTTGCCGGCGTTGCTCGCCACCCGCGCCTTGAGCTGGTCGAGCTCCTTCTCCAGGCCCCGGCTGCGCTCCAGGAGCCCCGCTACCCGGTCGTCCAGATCGTCGCGGCCGCCCTTGAGCAACCCGGCGAGGCGCAGGATCCGGTCCTCGTCCGCCTCCACCCAGTCCAGCGCTCCCGCGCCGGTCATGGCCTCGATTCGGCGCACGCCGGCGGCGATGCCCCCCTCGGAGACGATCTTGAAGAGCCCGATATCCCCCACCGCCTTCACGTGGGTGCCGCCGCAGAGCTCGGTCGAGAAGTCGCCCATGCGCAGCACCCGGACCTGGTCCCCGTACTTCTCGCCGAACAGGGCCAGGGCCCCGGACCCCTTGGCATCCTCCAGGCTCATGATGCGGGTCTCGACCAGGTGGTTCTCCCGGATCTCCTTATTCACTAGCCGCTCGATCTGCAGCAGCTGCTCCCGGGAGACGGGCTCGAAGTGGGAGAAATCGAACCGCAGGCGATCCGGCCCCACCAGGGAGCCCTTCTGCTGCACGTGTGGGCCCAGGATGCGGCGCAGGGCCGCGTGGAGCAGGTGGGTGGCCGAATGATTCAGCGCGGTGGCGCGGCGCCGGGCGCCGTCGACTGCCGCCTCCACCGAATCACCTACGCTGAGCTGTCCCTGGGTCACGCGCCCCAGGTGGCAGAGGATCCCCTCCCCCTTCTTCTGGGTGTCTGAGACCTCGAAGCGGCCGCACTCGGCGGTGAGCGAACCCCGGTCCCCCACCTGACCCCCGGACTCGGCATAGAAGGGAGTCAGGTCCAGTATCACCAGGCCCTCCTCACCCTCCTCCAGCGCGTCGCGGGAGGCGCCCTCCCGATAAAGGGCTACCACCGTCGCCTGCTCCGTCAGGAGATCGTACCCGCAGAACTCCGTCTCCCCCTGCAGGTCGGGGGCCAGGCCCTGATCCATCCCGAAGCGGCTCGCGGCCCGGGCCTGAGACTTCTGGCGGTCCATGGCCCGCCCGAACCCCTCCATGTCCAGCGCGAGGCCCCGCTCCCGGGCCACGTCCGCCGTCAGGTCCGTGGGGAAGCCATAGGTGTCATAGAGCTTGAAGACGGTCTCCCCGGAGATGACCCGGGCAGCGCCGAGCCCGGCGATCGCGCCGTCCAGGACACCCATCCCGTGGGCCAGGGTCTCGGCGAAGCGCACCTCCTCCAGCCGGATCACCCGCTCCACCTGGGGCTGGGCCGCGACGAGCTCCGGAAAGGCGTCACCCATCTCCGCCGCCAGCGGGGCCACGAGACGATGGAAGAAGGGGGCGGGCTGACCCAGCCGATAGCCGTGACGGATGGCGCGGCGCATGATACGCCGCACGACATAGCCGCGACCCTCGTTGCCGGGGGTGACCCCATCGGCAATCAGGAAGGCGGTGGAGCGGATATGGTCAGCGATGACGCGCAGGGAGTGGTCGGATCGGTCGGCGCAGCCGGTGACCTCCGCGGCCGCAGCGATCAGACTGACGAAGAGGTCGATCTCGTAGTTGCTGTGGACCCCCTGCATGACCGCCGCCAGCCGCTCCAGGCCCATGCCCGTGTCTACGGAGGGGCGCGGCAAGGGTGACAGGGCCCCATCGGCGGCGCGGTTGTACTGCATGAAGACCAAGTTCCAGATCTCCACGTAGCGGTCCCCATCCTCGTCCGGTGAGCCGGGGGGGCCGCCGGGGATGCCGGGGCCGTGGTCGTAGAAGATCTCGGTGCAGGGGCCGCAGGGTCCGGTTTCGCCCATGGACCAGAAGTTGTCCTTGGCCCCGCAGCGGGAGAAGCGGTCGGGATCCACGCCGATCTCGCCCAGCCAGATCCCGGCCGCCTCGTCGTCCTCGGTGAAGACGGTCACCCAGAGCCGCTCCGGGGGCAGCCCCAGGACGCGGGTCAGATAGTCCCAAGCGAACTGGATGGCCTCAGTCTTGAAGTAATCCCCAAAGCTGAAGTTGCCCAGCATTTCGAAGAAGGTGTGGTGTCGCGCCGTGTAGCCCACGTTCTCCAGGTCATTGTGCTTGCCCCCGGCGCGCACGCAACGCTGGGAGCTCACGGCCCGGCTGTAGGGGCGGCGTTCCCGGCCCAGGAAGACCTCCTTGAATTGGACCATGCCGGCGTTGGTGAAGAGCAGGGTAGGGTCATTGGCGGGGATGAGTGGGCTGGAGGGCACGCGTGCGTGGTCCCGCTCGGCGAAGTAGTCGAGGAAGCTCGCGCGCAGCTCGGCACTGGTGATCATGGGGGCTACTCGGGTGGACCGGAGTGATCGGTCAGTCGTTCCAACGCAGGTATCGGCGGATCATCTCGGGGGAGAAGCCACGCTGCTCCAGGAAGCGGCCGCGTCTCGCGTAGTCGGCGCGATCGGTCGACCGGGTTGGACCGAAGCGGCGATCGTGGGCGGCGGCCAATAGCTCGGGCCAAACACCCTCAAGGGCCTTGAGATAGGGATCGAAGAGGTCCTCCGGTAGCCCCTTCTCACGAAGCTCCGCCTGGATGCGCAAGGGTCCGAACCCCTTGCCCGAGCGCTCGGCCACGTAGTGCTCGGCCAGGCGCGACTCATCCAGGGCGCCGGACCGGGTGAGCCGGTCGATCACGGCATCCACCAACGCCGGATCGAACCCCC
>JBGSUY010000379.1:0-1647 GCA_041753195.1 Chromatiaceae bacterium | reverse complement strand
TCCCAGTCCAGCGCCCGAGGCACCGGACTTCCCCTCGCCGTCTGCATCGGCGGGGCAGACGCCTGTCCCGCCGCCGGCAGCGACACCGACTCAACCTGCTCCTCAGGCTGCGGTGGTTCCAGCGACTGCTCCCAGCCCTCCTGCGCCGATCACGCCACAGGTTGGCGCGGCCGCGGGTCTGGATGTCGCACCGAAAACCGGACCAGAGCCGCTCGATACGCCAAAGACCGCCTTCTCAGGGGACCTGCCCTCGATCTTCTCCGACGATAAGCCGACGACGGCGGCGCCCCCCGCACAAGCTCCGGCAGGGTCCCTGATGGAACTGTTTGAACGACAAAGGACAGCAAGTCCGCGCGACTCGGTGCTTCCCGAGCCGGCGGCGGATACACCAACCGCGACGGCAGGGCCCTCCACGGTGCAGTTGCCTTCCGTCGCTCCCGATCCTCCGCCGAAGGGTACGGCAAGCGCCGGGCCACCGAAAGCGAAGGCGCCGCCCAAAGTCAAGACTGCGGAGAGACAGCCACCGAAGAGGAGCGAGCCTAACGGAGCCGCACAAACGAAGTCTCCCAGCCGCCGCGCAACTGGATCTGGATCAAAGCAGTACACGCCGGCCGAACTGCGTGCCATCCAACGCTTCAATGACATGTAAGGGCAGCGCACCCAGGGGATTAGAAATGTTCAAGACCGCTTCTGCTCTGTTCGTCGCACTGTTTTGCGTGTGGTGTGGCTCCTCGGCAATGGACGAGTCCCACCGACAGGATTCCAGTCCTCGCGCCAAGTTGCCGCGCAGCATCGACGCGTTTGGGGGAGAGTTGGTGGGTCGCGACGCTGGAGAGTTTGGAGGAGGCCTGGTTTTTCGGGATTCGAAGGGTCAGGAGTATAAATTGCTGCCGAGGGTTTACCGTAAGGACGGTGGTCTCGATTTGGCCGCCCCCAACGTTCGAGGGATCGGAATCAATGGGCACGGTGTGTTCGTGTTCACAGGGTTGGCTCATCTCGGCATCGGTTCTGGCTCCATCCATCAGGTGCATCAAACGCACAATGGCGAGATAAAAGTGAACTTGGTTACCCGGCTGCCGGGAGCGCCGGCGAACATTCAACAACGTGAGGACCACAGCTTCCGTTTCGTTGTGCATGAAGGGCGGCTTAGGTCGAAGGAGCCCAGCCGAAAGCTGTGCATGAGCTTTGATGGTGAGTCGGCCACGGAGTCGAACGACTGCGGGCATGCCGAGTGCTGACGCCCAACCGATACCATGACAGACATAGAGGTCCCCCATAGTGCATCATCCCCGCGGAATCGAATGCGGATGATCTTGGAAAGGACGCCACCAAGTTTACTGGAAAGTCCTCACCGCACTGCTAAGTATGGGGGTAAGGGCTCGATCTTTCGACGGCGAACCGATACAGGCCCGCCGGCCGGCGCCCAAGTAAAACCAGAACGTCGCGGAACGAGCGCTTGCAAGACCCGAACACACATTATGACCGGCGGCCGGGCGAAGTGACAGATATGGCTCTCTTACGTTTGCTGTGGGCAAGGGGTCGGATTGCGTTGATCCCTCTAGCGTCGATCCACCGGCTTCGAGGCCGATCCGGGGACTGGCTTGAGGGTCGGCGCGGGCGGACTCCGTGTGGACAAAGCCTGAATGT
>JBGSUY010000378.1:0-1604 GCA_041753195.1 Chromatiaceae bacterium | reverse complement strand
CTGACGGCAGCGCCCGGGTTTGGGACATGGCCACCGGCGGCGGCTGCGCACTCGATCCCGAGCAAACGTCGGGGCAACCGCCGGGAAAGACCGCACCCCAGGTCTACCGCGCCCTGTTCGCCCCCGACGAGCGCTGGCTGCTCACCGCCGGACAGGGTCCGGAGCAACCGGTTCGGCTGTGGGACCCCGCCGCCTGTTTGGAGCTCCCGCTGCCGTCCGCCCTCGAGCACGACGGGAGCAACGTTCAGGCTGCGGCCTTGGCCAGCGCCGCGGACGGCGCCGATCTGGTCGCCTCCGGCAACGACGCCGGCACCCTGCGGTTGATGCGCCGGGATCCGGACGGCACCTGGAGCCTCCTGTGCCGGCTCCAGCTCTCCCGCAAGTCCATCCTGGACCTAGCCTTCGCGCCGGACGGCAGCGCCATTGCCGCCGCCTCCGAGGACGGACGCGCCGCCCTGGTGGACATCAGCGGGCGGACCTGCGACCAGCCGCGTTACCTGGACGGAGGCACCACCACGCTCTATAGCGTCGCCTTCTCCCCAGACGGAAAGACCCTGGTCACGGCCTCCCTGGATGGCCGCGCCCAGGTCTGGAGCACCCAGGGGCAACAACTGGCCGACCTGGTGGGGCACAAGGACCGGGTCTACTACGCCGAGTTCAGCCCCGACGGCCGCTGGCTACTCACCGCCTCCAGGGACGGTGCCGTCCGGGTCTGGGAGCGCCCGGCGACCGCAACGGCCAGGGCCCAGCCCGCGGTCGCCCGGCCCGAGACCCAAGGTCCCGCCGACGACGCCCCGATTCAGGGCTCCTATCTGGTGCTGGACGGCAAGCTCGGGGGCGTTGCCTATGCGCGCTTCAGCCCCGACGGACACAGCATCGCCGCCGCCTACTGGGAAAACGCCGCCGTGCTGTGGCGCCTGTGGACCGAGGACCCGAACCCGGATCCGGCCCAAGAGGCGACCTGGGGCAAGGACCGGGCGCGGCTGACCTTGATCAGGGAGGCCTATCGGTTCCGTGAGGATATCGCGGTCACCGCCAGCGACGCCCCCAAGCAGGCCGAGCGCCAGTGAGGGATGGACTTCTGGGCCTGTGCATCGCGCTGGCGCTGTTCGCCGCGATCGCGAGCGCCCTGCACACGCGCACGCTCGACATTGCCGTCTACCGGCAGGCGGCCGAGCGGGTGTTCGTGGCCGGTGTCGACCCCTATCAGCACCGCGACGGGGACGTGCTGCCGTTCACCTATCCGCCGACCGCACTCTTCCTGATCTATCCGTTCAGCCGGCTCGACCTGGCCGATGCCGAACGGCTGGTCTGGCACCTGAACCTGGCTCTGGTGCCGATCCTCATGGTGCTGATGGTGCGGGACCTGGCTGAGGGCGAACCCGGCCAGCGCCTGGTCCTCTGGGGACCGATCTACATCGCGGCCTTTGGAGGCATCTATTTGACCCTCATGTTCCACCAGATCAATCTGCTGATCCTCCTCTGCCTCTGGCTGTACTGGCGCTCCGTTCGCCGTGGGCGTTGCGGCTACGGGGCCAGCGCGGCGCTGGCGCTGGGCTCGGTGGCGAAGCCCCACTATGCGCTGCTGCTGCTGGGTGCGCTGG
>JBGSUY010000377.1:0-8796 GCA_041753195.1 Chromatiaceae bacterium | reverse complement strand
CAGCGCCAGGGCCGATAAGGCGATGACGCCATCCGCCCCTAAGGCCGCTGCGGCAGGGCTTGGGATCAAGGCTCCAAGGCAAAAGGCGCGGGCAAGGGCGCCTGCCGGATGGCCGCGAGCGCGCGCCGGCGTCAAGTCCTTCATGCTGTGCGTCCGTGGTCGCGGGTTTGGTCCCGCTCGTTTTAATGGATCGGATCCGCCGGGCGGCTCAGCCAGAGCGGTTCACCGCGCCGAAGGGGGCCGCGAATCGTGGATCTCTCCCCGGAAACTACTCCAGGTTGTGACCGCTGGACAAGGGGGGGCCGCGCCGACGGTTGCCGGAACCCTTCGTAATTAATGGGAACTCAAGGCAAGCGCCGGGTCAGGACAGCAGCCATGGGATCGGTCGCCTTGCGGTTAGGTCCCCCTTCTTGGGGCGGCGGGGGTGGGGCCTTGCTAGCGGTGGGGCCGGGGCCTCAGCCGCCCGTGCCGAAGAGGTCCTTGAGCACCTGCACCGTGACCTGACGCCCCAACTCGCCGATGGCGGTGGTGAGCGGGATCTCCTTGGGACAGACGCGCACGCAGTTCTGGGCGTTCCCGCAGTCCGAGAGTCCGCCCTCACCCATGATGGCGTGCAGGCGCTCGGCCCTGTCGTAGCGGCCGGTGGGGTGGGCATTCATGAGCCGCACCTGGGCCAGGGGCGCCGGGCCGATGAAGGCGGAGCCGGGATGGAACTGGGGGCAGGCGGCCATACAGCAGCCGCAGCTCATGCAGCGACTGTAGAGATAGTTGGCCGCCCATTCTTGCGGTGGGATGCGCGGTGCGCCCTCGTGGGTGTCCCAGGCACCGTCGATGCGTACCCAGGCCCGCACCTGGCGCAGGCCGGCATCGATGCGGGAGCGGTCGACCAGCAGGTCCCGCACCACCGGGAACTTGGGCAGGGGCTCCAGGATGATGGGGGCCGCCGTGCCTTCCTCGAGCAGCCGGTCGACCAGGGTGGAGCAGGCGGGGCGCGGGTGCCCGTTGATCAGCATGGCGCAGGCCCCGCACACCTCCTCCATGCAGTTGTGCTCCCAGGTCACCGGGTCCACGCGCCGGCCCTCGGTGGTCACGGGGTTCTCCCGCAGTGCCATGAGGACCGACAGGACGTTGTAGTCCGGCTCGTAGGGGAGCGCGAACTCCTGCCAATAGGGGGCGGAGTCGGGCCTGTCCTGGCGGCGGATCCTGAAGCGGATGTTCTCGGGGTTCATTGGTCTCGCCCTGGTTGGCGACATGGCGTTACCCATGCGGCCGTTCCGATGGGCATCGCTCTCGCTCTGCCCATCCTACGCCCTTGGCCCTCGCTACTCGCCACTACCTCCCCTACCGATAATCCCGCGGCTGCGTGGGCGGATAGACACTGGTGTCCACCTCCTGATAGCGGATCCGCGGCCCGGTCTGCGTATGCTCCGCGATGGTGGTCTTGAGCCAGCGCTCGTTGTTGGCCTTCCAGCGCGTCCGGTAGTCCTCGAACTCCGGGTCTCCGGGGAACTTGCCCTCGGGGATGGGAAGCTTGAACTCGGGCTTGTAGTGGGCGCCGCGGCACTCGTTGCGCTCCCGAGCGCTCCGGGCCAGGACCCGCGCCACGGCGATCATGTCCTTGACCTGACGGGCGAAGGCCAGGGTCTGGTTGGCCCAGGTGCTGGACTCCCCTAGGGTCAGGCGCTCGCAGCGTTCATCGAGCTCATCGAGCTCGTCCAGGGCCACCGCGAGCTCCGGGTTGGCCCGCACCACCCCCACCTTGTTGGTCATCAGCTCGCCGAGGTCCCGGTGGATCCGGTAGGGGTTCTCGCCGCCGTCGCCGGACATCAGTCGAGCGTTAATGGCCTGTTGGCGCCCCACCTCAGCCTCGATCTCGGCCGCGGTCAGGTCGGGGCGCCCATCGGCCAGACCGTTCAGATAGCTGACCACGGACTCCCCGGCCACCCGCCCCGAATAGCTCGCGGACAGGAGCGAGTTGGCCCCCAGCCGATTGGCCCCGTGGTAGGCATAGTCGCACTCGCCGCAGGCATAGAGGCCGGGGATGTTGGTCGCGTGGTTGCGGGGGCTGCCGGGCCTCATGCCGCCGGTCGCCGGGTCCTTCTCGTAGTACACCCAGAGGCCGCCCATGGCGTAGTGGGCGGCGGGGAAGATCTCCATGGGCTCGGCCAGGGGGTCCTGGCCCGCGAACTTGCGGTAGATCTCCAGGATGGCCCCAAGCCTGCTGTTCACGAAGCGGCGGTCGAGGTGGGTGAGGTCCAGGTAGACCCGGTCGCCCCCGCCGACGCCCAACCCCATCTGGCGGGTCACCCGCCAGATGGCCCGGGCGGCCTCGTCCCGTGCCACCGTGTTGCCGTAGGCGGGAAAGAACTCCTCCAGGAAATAGAAGCGCGCAGGCTCCGGGATCTCCCGGGGCGGGCGCCGGTCCTCGGGGTTGCGCGGGACCCAGACCCGCCCGCCCTCACCCCGGGCCGCCTCGCTCATGAGCCGGGTCTTGTCGTGGCCGATCATGGCCGTTGGGTGGAACTGGAAGAACTCCGCGTTGGCGAACCAGGCCCCCTGCTGGTAGCAGCGGCTGGCGGCGGCACCCGTGGCGTTGGTGGAGGTGGTGGTCTTGGGGGCATAGAGCTGGCCGAAGCCGCCGGTGGCGATCACGACCGCGTCCGCCGGGAAGTCGCGCACCTCCAGGCCCTTGAGGTCCATGGCCACGATGCCCCGGCAGGACCCGTCCGGGTCCTTCAGCAGGGACAGAAATTCCCAGAATTCGTGCTTGGTGACCAACCCCTCCGACTCCAGTCGGCGCACCTGCTGGTCCACCCCATAGAGCAGTTGCTGGCCGGTGCTGGCCCCGGCGAAGACGGTGCGCTTGTTCTTGACGCCGCCGAAGAGCCGCAGGTCGAGCAGTCCTTCCGGCGTGCGCGAGAAGGTCACGCCCATGCGCTCGAAGGTACGGATGAGCCCCGGGGCGTCTGTGCAGAGGCTCTGGATGGGTGGCTGGTTGGCCAGATATTCCCCACCCTTGACGGTGTCGATGACGTGCTGGCGAATCGTGTCACGCTCGCCCTTGAGATCCAGGACCGCGTTGATCCCCCCCTGGGCGCAGACCGAGTGGCTGCGCCTCACCTCGAAGAGCGAGAAGATCCGCACCGGAAAGCCCGACTCGGCGATCCTCAAGGTGGCCCAGAGTCCACCGAGGCCACCGCCGATAACGATCACCTCCGGTCGCTTCATGGCAGGAACCCGATCATCCCATGCAGACCCAGGGCGGCCAGCAGCAGGCCGAGCGCGACAGACGCATAGCCGAACAGGGTCTGGCCACGGGGCGAGGTGGTGAGGCCCCACACGATGGCCATGGACCAGAGCCCGTTCGCCAGGTGAAAGACCGCGAGCAGGAGCCCCGCCAGGTACAGGGCAAACATCCAGGGCTGGGACAGGAGGGCCTGCATGTGGCCGAAGAGATCCGCGCGCACGGCGGGTTCCAGCATCCCCTGGATGCGCGTCAGGCTCACATGCAGCAGCAGGAAGGCGAGGATCCCCAGTCCCGAGAGGCGCTGGAGCCAGTAGAGCCAGTTCCGGACATAGGCGTAGCGCTTGAGCTCTGGCCGGCCCTGATGGGCGATCACGACCCCGTAGGCCGCGTGGAACAGGAGCGGCAGGGCGATCAGGAAGAGCTCCAGGAGGGGCAGATAATTCATCCTCTGAAGGGCACCCACCACCTCGCGGTTGTAGTGCTCCGCACCGAGGCGGGACTGGGAGTTCTCCCAGAGGTGGAAGACCAGGAAGGCGCCGACGGGCAGCAGACCCAGCAGGGAGTGCAGCCGTCGCAGGAGGAAGTGGGGGTTGTCGATGGAGGCGCTCATCTCGCTTCGGAGGCCCGACGCCGGTTCTTGCCTGACCTTAGCGCGGACTACCAAACGAGACACTGACGCGACGCAGGAAAATTGGAATATGCGCAGATGATGAAGTACTAAACTAGAGAGTGCGAAGGGAATGACCTGTCCTCAAATGGCAGGGACGCCATCCGCAGTCGATCTGGAGGTGTTTCATGAAACGGCTTCCTGTCTTCGCATCCGCGTTGCTCGCGACCACCCTGACCGTGCTCCCCTCCCAGTCCCAAGCCTTCTTTGGGTTCTTCGGCGGGGGCTTCGGCTTCGGTTTCGGCGGCGGCTCCAGCTGGTGGGGCGGCCCGGGCTGGTGGGGTGGTCCCGGTTACTGGGGCGGCCCCGGCTGGTGGGGTGGAGGTCCCGGCTGGTGGGGCCACCGTCCCTGGTATCGTTCCTGGCACTACCACCGGCCCTATGGCTGGTATGGCCGTCGCTGGCGTCCCTATTGGGCCCAGCCCTTCCTCTGGGCCCCGCCGGTGACCCCGCTGCCCGCCATCCCGGCACTTGCCGCGCCGGCCGAGCCGGCGGCACCTGAGTCTCCATCGGCCAAGTAAGCGCCACTTAGCCGCCTTTTCGTCTCCGGACAAGAGCGAGATCGCGGCGCGACGAACCCCGCGGCCGGCTAAGGGGTCGGCCGTCGGTGGCTACACAAGATCCGCTATCCTGACCCCACCTCGGCCCTTTGGCTTGGGTCCCCCGCGCCCCATGGGTTAGGCTGCTGACCCAGCCACTCGGACGCCCGCCGGATATCCCGCTGCCATGAGCCTACTGCATGACCCCCAGACCGATTTCGACGACCCGAGCCTCGTCTCCTCCCGTTCCGCTCTGGAGGAGGACCTGAGGGCCTTCCTGCCAGCCGATTGCGTGCTGGCCCAGGAGGAGGAGGTGCGTCCCTATGAGTGCGACGGACTCTCCGCCTATCGGCAGCTGCCCCTGCTGGTGGTCTTGCCCCGCACCGTGCCGGAGGTCCAGCGGATCCTGCGGCTCTGTCACGAGCGCCGGGTGCCGGTGGTGGCCCGGGGTGCCGGGACCGGTCTCTCGGGCGGCGCCCTGCCGCTCTCGGAGGGCATCGTGCTGAGCCTCGCCCGCTTCAACCGCATCCTGGAGCTGGAACCGATCGGGCGCACCGCCCGGGTGGAGCCCGGGGTGCGCAACCTGGCCATCACCCAGGCCGCGGCCCCCCACGGCCTCTACTATGCCCCGGACCCCTCCAGCCAGATCGCCTGCACCATCGGCGGCAACGTGGCGGAGAACTCGGGGGGGGTCCATTGCCTCAAGTACGGCCTCACGGTGCACAACGTCCTGGCCGTCAAGCTGGTCACCATGGAGGGCGAGCTGATCGAGATCGGCGGGGCGGCCCTGGACGCGCCCGGCTATGACCTGCTCGCGCTCTATATCGGCTCCGAGGGGATGCTCGGGGTCACGGTGGAGGTGACGGTGAAGCTCCTGCCCGTGCCGGAGCGGGCCCAGGCCCTGCTCGCCGCCTATGACGACGTGGAGCTGGCCGGCCGGGCGGTGGGTGCCATCATCGCCGCGGGCATTATCCCCGCGGGTCTGGAGATGATGGACGGCCCGGCCATCCGGGCGGCGGAGGCATTCGTCCATGCGGGTTACCCGACGGACGCGGCGGCGCTGCTCCTCTGCGAGCTGGACGGGACCAACCAGGAGGTCTCGGAGCTGGTGATGCAGGTGCGGGAGCTCCTGCTCGCGAGCGGCGCCACGGAGGTCCGTACCTCCCGGGACGACGCCGAGCGGCTTCGCTTCTGGCAGGGGCGCAAGGCCGCTTTCCCGGCGGTGGGGCGGATCTCGCCCGACTACTATTGCATGGACGGCACCATCCCCCGCCGCGCCCTGCCGGAGGTCCTGCGGCGCACGGCGGAACTCTCCGAGGAATATGGTCTGCCAGTAGCCAACGTCTTCCACGCGGGCGACGGCAACATGCACCCGCTCATCCTGTTCGACGCCAACAAGCCCGGGGAGCTGGAGCGCACCGAGGAGCTTGGGGGCCGTATCCTGGAGCTGTGCGTGAAGGTGGGGGGCACCATCACCGGCGAGCACGGGGTGGGGATCGAGAAGATCAACCAGATGTGCGTCCAGTTCAGCCCCGCGGAGCTGGCCCAGTTCCGCGCGGTCAAGGCCGCCTTTGACCCCCTGGGGCTGCTGAACCTCGGCAAAGGGGTGCCAACCCCCCGGCGCTGCTCGGAGTACCGTCAGCTCCCGGATCGGGCGCCGGGCCACCGTCACTGAGCCGAGGGAACATTCGGGGCGGTTTCGCCGCCGCCCGAAGTCCGACGGGGAACCCGTCATCGGATCCGAGGGACGCCCCATGGCCAAACCAACGCGGGCCGACCACCAGGACGGCCTCAAGCCGGCGGGGCCCGTGGCCGCGCCGCGCCTGCGCATCCTCTTCGGCGAGGCTATTGCGTTGGGTCCTGGCAAGGCGGAGCTGCTGGAGCGTATCCAGGAGACCGGCTCCATCTCCGCGGCCGCGCGGCGCATGGGGATGAGCTACCGGCGGGCCTGGGTGCTGGTGGAGACCATGAACCAGAGCTTCCGTCGCCCCCTCGTGGAGACCGCCAAGGGGGGTGCCGGTGGGGGTGGCGCCCGGGTGAGCGACCTGGGGTTGGAGGTGCTGGCCCGCTACCGGCGCATGGAGAAGGCGGCCGCCGAGGCGGCGGCAGAGGAGCTCGGTGCTCTCGTCGAGCTGCTCGCCGACTCCCCACCCGAGGTCCCCCACTGAGGCGCCATCGGCGCGCCCGGCCGTCGATCCCCGTCTGCGAATCAGCCTGCCATAGCCCCGCAACACCTCGAACTGCCCCCCATCCTCTCTGTCCGCTGACTCGCCACTTGTGGCGCTATGTTTTGTCCGATATAACGCAGCTTGTCGCCTACGTGACTGTGCGCTTCGCGCCTGACAGCGATCCGAGCCGCGTGGGCACTGCGGCGGATGCGATGGCACGGATATTGTATGGACTAATCCGTGCATTTTTTTGCCCAAGCGATGTATTTATCCAGTTACATCGCTCCGACCCTGGAGGTCCCATGCGATTCCCCGTTCCCCACTGGTTCCCCGTTGCGTCTCCGCGATCCTGGACCGGAATCGCCCGGTCAGTTGCCGTCCCCTTCCTGATGGCCCTGCCGTTGCTCCTCGTCCGCCCCGTCTTGGCGGCAGACCTCACCATCGCCGCCGCAGCCGACCTCAAATTCGCCATGGCCGAGGTGGTCGAGCACTTCCGCGCCGATCACCCCGAGGACAAGGTCGAGGTGATCTACGGCTCCTCCGGCAAGTTCTTCACTCAGATCGCCAACGACGCCCCCTTCGACCTCTACTTCTCGGCTGACATCGCCTACCCCAGGCAGCTCGAGGAGAAGGGTCTGACGGTGAGCGAGACCCGCCCCTACGCCCTGGGGCGCATCGTGCTCTGGAGTCTCAAGCCAGAGTTGGCCGAGGTCCCGCTCAAGGGGCTGCCCGGGGCACCGATCCGCAAATTTGCCGTCGCCAATCCGGACCATGCCCCCTATGGGCTCCGGGCCAAGGAGGCCCTGGAGCACCAGGGGGTCTGGGAGGCCCTGAAGCCCAGGCTGGTGCTGGGCGAGAACATCGCCCATACGGCCCAGTTCGTGGACTCCGGGGCGGCGGATGCGGGCATCGTGGCCTTGGCCCTGGTGCTCTCGCCCACCATGGAGGGGAAGGGGGGCTGGACCCTGATCCCCGCGGAGTGGCATGAGCCCCTGGAGCAGGGCTATGTGATCCTCAAGCGGGCCGCGGACAACCTGCTCGCCCACCGCTTCGCCGACTACATGGGGAGCGAGCCCGCGCGGGTGGTGATGCGTCGCTATGGTTTCGTCCTGCCCGGGGAGGAGGGTCCCTAGCCCATGTCCGACCGCGACTGGCTGGCCCTGGTCACCACCCTGGAGCTCTCGGCGGTCACCACGCTGGTGCTGCTCATCCTGGCCACCCCGCTGGCCTGGTGGCTGGCGCGGACCACCAGTCGCCTCTCGGTGGCCGTGGAGGCGGTGGTGGCCCTGCCGCTGGTCCTGCCGCCCACGGTGCTCGGCTTCTACATGCTGGTGGCCCTGGGGCCTCGGGGACCGATTGGTGGCACCCTCCAGGCCGTGGGGCTGCCCCATCTGGCCTTTACCTTCACCGGACTGGTGGTGGCCTCCACCCTCTATTCCCTGCCCTTCATGGTGCAGCCCCTGAAGGACGCCTTCGCGGCCGTGGGTGGCCGCATGACCGAGGTGGCGGCGACGCTCCGGGCCGGTCCATGGGACCGCTTCTTCACCGTGGTGGTGCCGCTCGCCCGGCGCGGCTTCCTCACCGCCATCACCCTCACCTTCGCCCACACGGTGGGCGAGTTCGGGGTGGTGCTCATGGTGGGGGGCAACATCCCCGGTGAGACCCGGGTCCTCTCCATCGCCATCTACGACCACGCCGAATCCATGGACTACGCCAGCGCCCACCTGCTGGCCGGGGGGCTCTTGGTCGCCTCCTTCTTGCTGCTGCTCACCGTGTACTTTCTCAACCGGCGCTACCTGGTGGTGCATCCATGACGACCCTGACCGCAATGGCGACGAGACGTAGCCCCTCCGGCTTCGGCTGGGGCGCCCTGATCGGGAGCCTGGGGGGGCTGGTCGGCCTGCGTGGGGCGGAATTTCGCCTGCCGGTGCTGGTGGGCCACTTTCGTCTGCCGACCCTGAAGGCAGTAATCCTCAACAAGGCCATGAGCCTGGTGGTGGCCTTTGCCCTGGTCTTTCGGGGCGGCACCATCCCCTTCGCCGAGCTTCGGGGACACATCGACATCGCGCTGAACCTGCTCGCCGGCAGCCTCGTCGGGGCCTGGTGGGCGGCCGGCCACGCCATGCGCCTGCCGCGCCTATGGCTCGACCGCGTCATCTTGGTGCTCCTGGTCTG
>JBGSUY010000376.1:0-2195 GCA_041753195.1 Chromatiaceae bacterium | reverse complement strand
GAGCGCCAGGGCCGCCAGCAGATGCTCCACCTGGGCGGGCTCCGGCGCGAACCTGCTGGCGTTGAGCGCCGGGTAGAGCGGGTGAGCGGTGAGCGGGGCGGCGAAGTAGCGCATGGATCCCGGTCCCGGGCCAACCAAGGGTCAAGGGGCAGGATTGGAGCGGGTGGGGCGGCGATCAAGGCGGCTCGCCGACGTCCCGGGGTCGACGCCCGAGGGGCCGGCGGCGGGTCGTCGCGTCAGCCCGTCCGGCTGGGCCTGTCCGTCAGCTTCCCGAGCAGGTCCATGGGCAACGGGAAGACGATGGTGGAGGACCTGTCCCCGGCGATGGCGTTCAGGGTCTCCATGTACCGGAGAAGGATCGCCTGGGGCTCCGCGGACAGGATGCGGGCCGCCTCCGTGAGCTTCTCCGCCGCCTGCATCTCGCCCTCGGCGTGGATCACCTTGGCGCGGCGCGACCGCTCCGCCTCCGCCTGGCGGGCGATGGCGCGGATCATGGACTCGTCCAGGTCCACGTGCTTGATCTCCACATTGGCCACCTTGATCCCCCAGGCGTCGGTCTGGCTGTCGAGGATGCGGCGGATGTCGTCGTTGAGCCGCTCCCGCTCGGCGAGCATCTCGTCCAGCTCATGTTGGCCCAGCACCGAGCGCAATGTGGTCTGGGCGAGCTGGCTGGTGGCGTTGAGATAGTCCTCCACCTGGATGATGGCCTTCTCCGGATCGATGACCCGGAAGTAGACAACGGCGTTCACCTTCACCGAGACGTTGTCCCGGGAGATCACGTCCTGGCTCGGCACGTCCATGACGATCACCCGCAGGTCCACCCGCACCATCTGCTGGATGAGCGGCACCACGATAATGAAACCCGGCCCCTTGACCTTCCAGAAGCGACCGAGGGTGAAGATGACACCCCGCTGGTACTCCAGCAGGATCTTCACCGCCGCCGCGAAGAAGGCCACGACGAGCAGGACAAGGACCCCAATGGCCTCGATAGGCATGATCAGACCTCCTCTGTTGGCGAAAGGGGCGACACGATCAGGGTCAGACCGTCCCGGCCCATGACCCTGACCCTTTGACCGGCGGAGACGGGGACGGTGCTGCGGGCGGTCCAGACCTCGCCCCGCAGGTGCACGCTCCCGTCCTCGGGGAAACCCCCAAGGGCCTCGCCGACGGCACCGATGAGCTGCTCGGAGCCGCTCACCACGGCCCGGCGCCGGGAGCGGATGGCCATGCCGATGACCACGGCGAGGAGCAGGGCACTGGTGAGCGCGAAGGTCAGGACCAAGGGGATCGAGAGCCCGAAGCCCGGCACCTCCGTGTCCACCAGGATCAGGGAGCCCACCACGAAGGCGGCGATGCCGCCGATCCCCAGCGCACCGAAGCTCGGCAGGAAGGCCTCGGCGATCATCAGCGCCAGGCCCAGCACCATGAGGGCCACGCCCGCGTAGTTCACGGGCAGGAGCTGGAAGGCATAGAGCGCCAGCACCAGGCTCACCGCCCCCACGGTCCCGGGGAGCACGGTGCCGGGGTTTGAGAACTCGTAGATCAGGCCGTAGATCCCGATGAGGAGCAGGATATAGGCCACGTTTGGGTTGGCGATGATCCCCAGCAGACGGGTGCGCCAGTCAGGCATAAGGAGCGTCGGGGTCACCCCGGCGGTGGCGAGCCGCACCTCGCCCGCCGGCGTGGACACCAGGCGCCCGTCGATGGCCCGCAGCAGGGTCTCCAGATCCGGCACCACCAGGTCGACCACCCCGAGCTGGAGGGCCTCCTCCGCCGGTAGGCTGGCCGCCCCCCGCACCGCCTGCTCCGCCCACTCGGCGTTACGCCCCCGGAGTTGCGCCAGGCTGCGCAGATAGGCGGCGGCATCGTTCACCAGCTTCTCCTTGCTGGCGTCGCCGCTGCTCTTCTCCACCGGTGTCTCGTCGCCGTCGGTCGGCTTCTTTGGCTCCGGCTCGATCCCCGGCAGGCCACCGATCTGTACGGGGGTGGCCGCACCCAGGTTGGTCCCCGGGGCCATGGCCGCGACATGGCAGGAATAGAGGATGTAGGTCCCGGCGCTGGCCGCCCGGGCACCGCTGGGGGCCACATAGCCCACCACCGCTACCGGTGAGGCGAGGATGGCCTTGACGATGGCTCGCATGGAGGTGTCCAGGCCGCCCGGGGTGTCCATCCGCAGGACCAGCACCCGGGCCCCG
>JBGSUY010000375.1:0-1790 GCA_041753195.1 Chromatiaceae bacterium | reverse complement strand
GGTCGGTCAGGTGCTGGAGCGCCAGCAGGGGGCACGGGAGGCCTTCGGCAGCGTCTTCGCGGGGTTCCTGGAGCGGGACAACCAGGATCGCATCCGACGGCTGTTCCATCCCGGGCAGGCCGCCGAGGGCGATGCGACGCGGGATCGGACCGGGGGTGGGACGCCCGACCCGGGAACCCGGGCTTGAGGGTCATCGCCGTCTACAACATCAAGGGCGGGGTCGGAAAGACCGCCGCCGCGGTCAACCTCGCCTACCTGTCCGCCCTCACGGGTCACCGTACGCTGCTCTGGGACCTGGATCCCCAAGCCGCCGCGACCTATTACTTCCGGGTCAAGGCACGGGTCGCGGGGGGGCTCAAGGCCCTGCTTGGGCGCCCAGGGGGGCTCGCTGACTCCATCAAGGGCACCGACTTCGCGGGCCTGGATCTGCTCCCGGCGGAGTTTTCGTTGCGCCACATGGACCTGCTGCTGGAGGACCAGAAGGGGCCCACCAAGCGGCTGCGGCGGCTCCTGCGCCCCCAGTCGGCCGCCTACGACCACTGCCTGCTGGACTGCCCGCCCAGCATCTCCCTGGTCTCCGAGAACGTCTTTCGCGCCGCCGACCTGCTCCTGGTGCCCCTGATCCCCACCACCCTGTCGGCCCGCACCCTGGACCAGCTTCTGGAGTTCCTGGAGGATCGCCCTCACCACCGGGGCTTGAGGGTCCTGCCCTTCTTCTCGATGGTGGATCGGCGACGGCGGCTCCATCGGGAGCTCATGGAGCGGCTCCCGGGGCGCTATCCGGGTTTCCTCCCCTTAGCCATCCCCTACAGCGGCGAGGTGGAGCGCATGGGGATCCACCGCCTGCCGCTCATCGCCTATGCCCCCTCCAACCCGGCGTCGGAGGCCTATCGGGCCCTGTGGTCCGAGGTGCTGGTCGCCCTCGGCGAGGGCGCCGACCTAGCCCCGCCCCCTACCCCCTAGCCTGCCCGGTTTAGCGCGGGCGGGTGCTTTGCTAAGCTCCGTTCAAAGACCAGGCAACCCGACCTCGAAGCTGATGATGCGCCTCGCCCTGCCCCTCCTGTTGGCCCTCTGGGCCGCGGCCGCCCCGGCGGCGGATCCCGCCGAGGGGCTCTTCGACCTGGACGATCTGCGGGTCAAGATCACCGAGACCCTGCCCTATGTGGAGCTCGGGGTGGGCAAGGATCGGATCCTGCTCATGCGCCACCAGGACCCGGAGCATGTGGTCCCGTCCCCCTACAACCAGACCGCCCGGGACTGCCCACCCTACTGCGTGCAGCCCATGCACGTCGCCCCGGGGGTGGAGACCATCGGCGAGCTGGAGGTGATCGAATACCTGCGGCGGGCGGCCGCCGGGGAGCCGGTGCTGGTGATCGACTCCCGGACCCCGGTCTGGACGGCCCGGGGCATAATCCCGGGGGCCATCGAGATCCCCTATACTCGGCTCGACCCGGCGGTGGCGGATCCCGCCGCGGTGGCAGAGCTGATGGAGCTGGAGCTTGGGGTTGCCCGGGTGGACGGGCTCTGGAGCTTCGCGACCGCCAAGACCCTGGTCTTGTACTGCAACGGCCCCTGGTGCGGCCAGTCACCGACCAACATCCGGGCGCTCCTCAACTACGGCTATCCGGCCCACAAGCTCAAGTGGTACCGGGGCGGCATCCAGGCCTGGGAGCAGCTCGGCCTGACCACGGTGAAACCCAACGGGTCAGCAGCGGCCCAGTGAGGCTGGAGCGGAGGCAGACGGCGGTGGAGCATCCATCCTTCAGCCTGGTGGTCGAGGCCCTGGCCTT
>JBGSUY010000374.1:0-5302 GCA_041753195.1 Chromatiaceae bacterium | reverse complement strand
GCGAGGCGGCGCTCGACTGGCTGCTTGCGGTCGTGGCGGAAGGCGACCGCCGGAGCGCCGTGGTCGCGATCTCCGAGCTCGGCGCCTATCGAAACAATGCCCGGGTGCGGAAGCGCTTGGGCGCCGTACTCACCGAGCGCGGCGACCCGTACCTGACGGCACGTTTCGGGCAGGCATTTCCGGCCTCTCAGCCCGGCGCCTGACCTCATCGGATCGAGGCAGGTGGTGGCGGCCAGCCGCCGCGATGGGTATCAATTGTTCTGGATCACGATCCGCGGGAACTTGGCCGCGTAATCCTTGGCCTGGAGGGACAGCTTAGCCGCAGTCTTGCGAGCGATCTCCCGATAGATCTGGGTGGCGCGGGACTCGGGCTGGGCGACCACCGTGGGCTTGCCGCTGTCGGTCTCCTCGCGAATGTGAATGTCCAAGGGCAGGGAGCCCAGGAGGTCTATACCGTATTGGTCGGACATGCTCTGGCCGCCGCCTGAGCCGAAGATGTGCTCCTCGTGGCCGCACTTGGAGCAGATGTGGATGCTCATGTTCTCCACGATGCCGAGCACCGGGACCTCCACCTTCTGGAACATCTTGAGCCCCTTGCGGGCGTCCAACAGGGCGATGTCCTGGGGTGTGGTGACGATGATGGCACCAGACACTGGCACCTTCTGGGCCAGGGTCAACTGGGTGTCGCCGGTGCCCGGGGGCAGGTCGATCACCAGGTAGTCGAGGTCGGCCCAGTTGGTGTCGTTGAGGAGCTGCTCCAGGGCCTGGGTGACCATGGGGCCGCGCCAGATCATGGGGGTCTCCTCGTCGATCAGGAAACCGATGGACATGGCCTGGAGGTGGTAGCTGTTCATGGGCTCCAGGCTGTTGCCGTCCTTGGACTCGGGCTTGCCGTGGATGCCCAGCATGCGCGGCTGCGAGGGGCCGTAGATGTCCGCGTCCAGGATGCCGACCCGCGCCCCCTCGGCGGACAGTGCCAGGGCCAGGTTGACGGCCGTGGTGGACTTGCCGACGCCGCCCTTGCCGGAGGCGACGGCGATGATGTTCTTGACATTGTCGATGGGCTTCAGGGACTTCTGAACCGAGTGGGCCTTGATCTCCCAGCTGACGTCCACCTGGGCCATGCTGACGCCCGGCACCGACATCACCCGTTGCTTGATTTCTTCGGCGAGCGACTGCTGGATGCCCTTGGCGGGGAAGCCCAGGACCACCTTGACCTTGACCTGATCGCCCTCGATCTCGACGCCCTTCACGACGTTGGCGGCGATGAGGTCGCGGCCCAGGTGGGGCTCCACATAGCCCTTGATTGCCGACTCGACCAACTCTTTCGTGACTTCAGCCATGTTCTACTCCGGTGTTCTGCAACGCACCGGCCGTGCCGGCACTTCGTTGTCTTTGCGCGTTGTGACGCGCGGCGTGCGCGCCGTCTCTCGCTCCCGCCGGACGTTGGTCTAGGGCAGGCCCAAATCAAGGGGATCGGAGCGGCGCCGGGGAACGTGGTCGAGTGTCGCCATTTGCATCCAGCGGACCGAGCGACGCGGCTGACGACCTTCAGGATGGGATGTGCATCCCTTACGGCTCGTCAGCCACACCACCGGGCGCGGCCCCTTTCCCGAGGCGGCCGCTTAAAGTCCGTTACCGCGGCCGCGGGGGCTCGGTCTTGATCATCGCGGCGTTGCGTGCCCGCCGCGAGCCGGCTACTCGGGTAGCCGCGGCGGAGCGGGTCCCTCACTGGAGCGACCACCCTGGGGGGTGACGACGATGGTGCTGCCGGGGCCGTACCCCGGATAACCCCCCCAGCCGCCGTAAGGTCCGCCGCCGTAAGGTCCATAGCCGCCCCAGGGACCGCCGCCGTACCCGTAAGGTCCTCCATAGCTGCCGTAGGGCCCTCCCCAACCGTAGCCTCGATCGTATCGGTCGTAATACCGGTCGCGGTCGCCCCCGAACCAACGCCCCGGGTTCATCATGTCCCCGAAGTTGAAGGCTTGGGCCGCCCCCGCCGTCACGAGCGCACCGAGACCGATGGTTACGGTCGCCGCCAGAGAAACAAGCTTCTTTCGATTCACGTCTAATCGTCCTCAGTCTCTTGTCGTGAGTTGATCAAGGTTCTACGCCGGTACCTGAGCCGGAACCGACGCTACCCGAGGGTCCGGCAACAGCGACCAGAGCCGCTCGTAACCCGCCGGCGCGGGTCATTCAGCGGGGTGGTCGCGTGCGAGCACAGACACAGTGTAGCGGCGCGATCGGCGCGGCGCCCGCGCGACATTTGGGGCCGCGGGGCACACCTGGTCGACGCCCCTGGGCACCCACTCCGCGCGAAGTATCCTGGCCGCCTGAATTCCAGCACAAAATGCTAGTACCATAAACAGACGCGTGGGGCATTGGAATCCTCCCGGGTCCCCCGCTCAGCTCCATCACTCATCGCCGAGGGACAAAACATGAGAGGGTCCGTTGCTTCGCTGCTGCTCGCCCTTCCGCTGCTCTGCTCCGCTGCCGAATATGAATCCACGCTGCTTGTGCAGACCGGGAAACTGCGCGAGAGTGATCTGATCGTCCGGACCATCTCGGACCTTCAGAGCAACAAGATCTGCCTGGCCTTCTATGTTCGAACCGCCGGCACCAGCTCTGTGATGACGTGCTACGACGCCGTCTCGGGTTTCCGTTCCAACGTGAACCAGGTTGGATTCTTCAAGGAGGGCGACCTGGTGGTTCGCAAGGTCAAGGACCTGGAGAACGGGATGTCCTGCCTGGTCGCCTATATCTCCACCCCCGGGACGGCGCCGGTGATCGATTGCTACAAGAGCAGCGTCTCCGGCGGCGACGCCATCGCGCGGGGCGGCCATGTCCGCGAGGGAGATCTGGAGGTGCACCGCCTGTCTGATCCCGACAGCCGCAAGACCTGCCTGGTCGCCTATGTCAGCTCCGGAGGGACCTCCCCCAGCCTGACCTGCTATCCGACCATGGGACCGCCGGGCGAGGCCGGAATGGTGCAGACCAGCCAGCTACGGGAGGGGGACCTGGTGGTGCGCAAGATGGTGGATCCGCCGAACCGGAAGACCTGCCTCATCACCTACGTGAGCACCGAGGGGACATCTCCCTATATGTACTGCTTCGACGAGGGGCCCATGCCCACCGCGGGCCTGACCCCTCCGCCGCCCAGGAAGTAGCGCGGGGGCGACCACTCAGTCCGCACCGCCCACAAGTCCCCCCGGGGCGCCTCTCCCGGGGGCCGCCAGCCTCGATCCGCCAGTGGACCACCCATGAGCGAAGTCCGCGAAATCCTGATCACCAGCGCGCTGCCCTACGCCAACGGGCCCATCCACATTGGCCACCTGGTGGAGTACATCCAGACCGACATCTGGGCGCGCTTCCAGCGCATGCGGGGGCAGAACTGCTGGTATGTGTGCGCGGACGACGCCCACGGTACCCCCATCATGCTCAAGGCCCGCCAGGAGGGGATCACCCCGGAGGCCCTGATCGAGCGGGTAGCCCAAGAGCACCAGGCGGACTTCGCCGACTTCCGCATCGCCTTCGACAACTACCACTCCACCCACTCCCCGGAGAACCGCCACTTTGCCACCCTGATCTACGAGCGCAACCGCGACGCCGGCCACATCGCCCGGCGCAGCATCACCCAGGCCTTCGACCCGGTCGAAGGGATCTTCCTGCCGGACCGCTTCATCAAGGGTGAGTGCCCGAAGTGCGGGGCGGCGGACCAGTATGGGGACAACTGCGAGGTGTGCGGGGCCAGCTACTCCCCTAGCGAGCTCAAGAACCCCCGCTCGGCGGTCTCCGGTGCGGTGCCCGAGGAGCGGGAATCGGACCATTATTTCTTCCGGCTCCAGGACTTCGAGGCGATGCTCAAGGCCTGGACCCGGGGCGGCGGCCTCCAGCGGGAGGTGGCCAACAAGCTGGACGAGTGGTTCCTGGCGGGGCTCCAGGAGTGGGACATCTCCCGGGACTCACCGTACTTCGGGTTCGAGATCCCGGACCACGCCGGCAAGTTCTTCTATGTCTGGCTCGACGCCCCCATCGGCTACATGGCGAGCTTCCAGAACCTGTGCGACAGCCCGAGGGGGCGGGCGGCGGGGCTCGACTTCGATCACTACTGGTCCCCGCAGAGCCCGGCGGAGCTCTATCACTTCATCGGCAAGGACATCATCTATTTCCACGCCCTCTTTTGGCCCGCCATGCTCCATGGGGCGGGCTTCCGGACCCCGAGTGCCGTCTTCGCCCATGGCTTCCTCACGGTGGACGGGCAGAAGATGTCCAAGTCCCGGGGCACATTCATCAAGGCCCGCACCTACCTGGATCATCTGAACCCCGAGTACCTTCGCTATTACTTCGCCGCCAAGCTCGGACCCGGGGTGGATGACCTCGACTTGAGCCTGGAGGACTTCCAGCTCCGGGTGAACGCCGACCTGGTGGGCAAGGTGGTGAACATCGCGAGCCGCAGCGCGGGCTTCATCACCAAGCGCTTCGCGGGCCGCCTGTCCGCCGACCTGCCCGCCCCCGACCTCTTCGCCGAGTTTTCCGCCGCCGGGGAGTCGATCGCAGGGGCCTACGAGCGGCGCGAATACAGCCGGGCGGTGCGGGAGATCATGGCCCTGGCGGACCGGGCCAACCAGTACATCGACGAGAAGGCACCCTGGGTGGTGGCCAAACAGACGGGCCGCGAGGTCGAGCTCCAGGGCATCTGCACCCAGGGCCTCAACTTCTACCGGCTCCTGATCGGGTGGTTGCGGCCCATTTTGCCGGGCACCGCCGAGGCCTCCGAGTCCTTCCTTCAGGTTCCGCCCCTGAGCTGGGCGGACCTGGCCCGACCCCTGCTAGACCACGCGATCGCCCCGTTTAAGCCCCTCATGACCCGCATCGAGCCCGACCAGATCAAGGCGGTGCTGCAGAGCTCCAAGGAGGACCTGACCGCCAAGGCCGTCGCACCCCAGGATCAGGGGGAGGCCCTGGCCCGGCCAGACACCAATCCACACCTGGAGCGGGACCCGATCGGCGAGACCCTGGACTTCGAGACCTTCGCGAAGGTGGACCTGCGGGTGGCCCGCATCCTGGAGGCGGACCGGGTGGAGGGGGCGGACAAGCTGCTGCGGCTCAAGCTCGACCTGGGGGGCGAGACCCGCCAGGTGTTCGCCGGCATCCGCTCGGCCTATGCGCCGGAGGGGCTCGTGGGGCGCCTGACGGTGATGGTAGCGAACCTGGCGCCGCGCAAGATGCGGTTCGGTGCCTCGGAAGGGATGGTGCTGGCCGCCGGGCCCGGCGGGAAGGAGATCTTCCTGCTCGGCCCCGA
>JBGSUY010000373.1:0-3707 GCA_041753195.1 Chromatiaceae bacterium | reverse complement strand
CGCGGGTCTCCGCGGCGGCGTCCGGCATCGGTCCGACCGACTCGACCGGAGCGGCCATCCCGGCGCGTTCGTCGGGCGCCTCGGACGCAGGCAGAGTCGAATCGGGGGTCCTTGCGGCAGGGATCCTTTCTGGGGGAGACCGCGCCTCGGGAGCCGTCGCGCCCGGCGATTCCCCGGGGGACTCGTCGGCGACCTCCTTGTTCAGGAGTGAATCGACAAAGGCGGCCGACTCGGCGACTTGGACTGGCTCCGAATCGCCGGCGGGCGCTTGCACCTGCTCTGTTTGGCCCCCGGCGCCGGCGAGGATCTGGTCCTCGGCTGGCACCTGTTGCACGCCAGGATCCAGCCCTGCGTCACCCGGCGATGGCGCAACCTCCGGCTCCGCTGGCGGCGGCGATACCGAGACCGGCATCGGGGCCTCCACCGCCGGGTTGCGCTTGACGGAACCAAGGTAGAGCACCCCGAAGACCAGGACGAGGCTCCAAAGGACCAGCTTGGGCCACAAACCGAGGCCCGGCTTCGCGGATCCGCTATCTGCTGTCGACATTAAGAGGTTCCTCAATGGATTTCGGTCACGGGCGATTGATGGAGCAGCGGGGCGCTCCCGCCCCCAGCCTGCGCGGTTCAGTGGGCGGCGGCTCGCGGCCCCATAAGGGCGGCCAGGATGACCTCGACCCCTTTCATGCAGTCGGCCAGGTGCCCCTCGACCTCATCCATCCGGATCGGGCCCGGACCCTTGCCCGCCGCCCAGTTCACCACGAAGGCGAGGGTCGCATAGCAAAGATCCAGCTCCCGGGCCAAAGCGGCCTCCGGCATCCCGGTCATGCCCACCAGGTCGCAGCCGTCGCGCTCCATACGGGTGATCTCCGCCGCCGTCTCCAGGCGGGGGCCTTGGGTGGCTCCGTAGACGGCCAGGGGGGCCGCCGGGACCCCGGCGTCGGCGCAGGCAGCGAGTAGCTGAGCACGCAACTCCCCGCAATAGGGCTCGGTGAAATCCACGTGAACGACACCGGACGCGCCCCCCTCGTGGAAGCTCTGATCGCGCCCGTGGGTGTAGTCGATGACCTGATGAGGGACGGCGAAGCGGCCCGGCCCGAGGCCGGGGGCGATCCCGCCCACGGCGGCGAGCGCGACCACCCGATCCGCACCTGAATCGCTCAGGGCCCAAAGATTGGCCCGATAGTTGACCCGGTGGGGTGGGATCCCGTGCTCTACCCCGTGGCGGGGCAGGAACAGCACCTCCCTGCCCGCGATGCGCAGCCCGCGGATCGGCGCGGAGGCGAACCCGTAGGGCGTCTCGGGCAGCTCCTTCGCAGGGGTCTGCGACGCAGCAGCCCGAAGGGTAACCAGATGCCCCGAGCCAGAGCCGCCAATGATTGCGAGAAGCCCCATGATCCCACCGGACGGTCACATCAGGCGCCAAGTTTACCCTAGGGTCGGGACAAACCAAAAAAACCGGCGCTTCCGACTCGGCCGGAGCGCCGGTTTTTTCAGTCCGATTCCTCAGCGGGGATTCGCGCCGTGCGTCGGGGCTTGGGCCCTCTCGTTCTTGCCTGCTAGTGGCGAGCCTCCTCGAACATGCCGATCTCCACCAGCTTGGGGAACAACACCTGCTCCTCGCGCTCAATGCGATGGGACACCATGTCGAAGACCTCATGGGTCTCCGTCAGAAATTCCTCGCTGAAGTTGAAGTCGCAGTTCTTCAGCCAGCGCTTGTGGTAGTCGTCGAAGGTCTTGCGAAGGGGCTTTTCCCCGCTGATGAACCCCCAGGCGATGGATTTGACCTTGGGATCCTCATGGATCAGCAGGCTGGGATAGAGGCTGCGATCCTCCTCCGCCAGGTGGCGGCGCACCTTCTCGCCCAGATCGCACAGGAGCTCGTAGGCCGTCTTGGCGTTCGGCCGGATGCGCAGCTGCTCCATGCTGAGTATCGAACGCAGGTCATCAATCATCTGACGCAGCTCAGCGTGAGTCCCACGATAGCCGTCTAGGGTGTGCATGAACCATCCTCCTCGTTTTAACTGCATGGTCACCGCCGGACCTAGGCCCGGTCTGTCGTTCCAAGCTCCAGACACAAGCGGGTCGAGATACCCAGTAGTCGCTTGCTGGCCCGAACGGCCCCCTTGACCGGCTCGGCAGGAATCGCCGGTTCGGCAAGAGGCAGTAGCTTCTCCGGGGACGGGCCCAGGGGTCCGGCTGGGGGGTCGGGCGCGCCCCGTCCTGAGGCGCACCATGTAAACCAAATCCGCGGCACAGTCAAAAGGACCTTAATAATATTGCCGTTTTAGCAAGTACCGATTACTCGCCCGCTCGGACATCGCTGTCGGCAACCGCGAAGACGCCGGCGGCGTTGCGGAAATAACCTCGATAGTCCAGACCAAAGCCGAACAGGTAGCGGTCCGGTACCTCGACCCCCACAAAATCTGCCTCACGGCGGTGCGCACGCCGCTTCGCCACTAGGACCGCGGTATGAACGCCCGCCGCCCCGTCCGCCTCGCAGGCGCGCGCGACCTGCTCCAAGGTGACCCCCTCGTCCAAGATGTCGTCCACGATCAGCACCTGCTCGCCCCGAATGGCATCCGACGGGCGGTAGTGCCAAGTGAGCTCTCCACCCCGGGTCCCGCCCCGATAGCGGCTGGCGTGCACGTAGTCCAGGCGCAGCTGGAAGGGGAGACGGGGCAACAGCAGGCCGGTCGCGACCAGGCCGCCGGTCAGGACGCAGAGCACCAGCGGATCTGTCCCCGCGAGCCGTGCGGTGATTGCCGCGGCCATCCGATCGACGGCCTGGCTCATGGCCGCCGAGGTCACCAGCAGCTCTGCCCGCTCGGCGACGCCGGCGTAGGTATCCGCTGAAAGCTTCATACGCGGGTCGCGGGTTCGGTGGGGTCGCCGAGGGGCAGGTCCAGGGACTCCAGGTCCTCCAGAAGGGCCACCTGGCGGACCGCGGCCTGCCACTGCGGGTCCTCGTGGAGTCGCTCCGGCTGCGCCGAGTGCCCGCGCCCGTGCATGCGCGAGAGGCGCAGTTGGGAAGCCGCGTCGGAGTGGTCGTAAAGGGCGTCCAGGATCTCCACGGCCGCGGGACGGTTGTTACAGATCAGCAGCATGTCGCACCCCGCCCCCAGTGCCGTCCGGGCGCGCTCCCCGTAGCCGCCGCCGGCCTGGGCAGCGGCCATGTTGAGGTCGTCGCTGAAGATCACGCCCTGAAACCCCAGGCGACCCCGCAGCACCTCCCGCAGCCAGAACGGTGAGAATCCCGCCGGGTCCGGTGCGATTTGCGGATAGACCACGTGGGCCGGCATCACCGCCTCGAGGCCTCGCTCGATCAAGCGCTCAAAAGGCACCAGATCCTCCATCGCAAGGGTGGCCCAGTCACGGTCGTCCGCAGGCAGTTCGCTGTGGGAGTCCGCCTCCACCCCCCCGTGGCCCGGAAAGTGCTTCCCCACCGATGCCATGCCCGCGCGCCCTGCCCCCTCCACCCAGGCCGCCGCCAGGGCAGTGACAAAGTGGTTCACCCCCGAACCGAGGCTGTGCCACTCGCCGTCCCAGCGCGTCACATACGATGTATCGTCCTCGCTGCCTGCCGTAGTAAACGTCCCTCCCACATAGACGTTCGGTCCGACGACGGTGATGTCCCAGACGCCGCCGTTGACCCCCGGTCCCAGGTTGCTCCAGGTAGAGCCATCCCAGCGCACAATGTGCGCTGCGGT
>JBGSUY010000372.1:0-3287 GCA_041753195.1 Chromatiaceae bacterium | reverse complement strand
GGCGGCGGAGCGCTGGCCGGCCAGGGACTTGACCCGGTCGAACTGGCGCTCGGCCTCGGCGACCCGGGCCCGCCCCTCGGCGACCAGGGCCTCCTCTTCCGCATGGGTCAGCTCGGCCAGCAGATCCCCCTGCTTCACCTGTTGGCCGTCCTCGAAATGGATGGCCGAGACGGTCTCGGTCACCTTGGCGGTGAGGGCAACGGACTCCCGGGCCGTTAGGGTCCCCAGGGCCTCCACCGGATCGGCGAAGGAGACCTCCCGTACCTCCACGGCGATCACCGGGGCCGGGGGAGGCGGGCTGTCCCCAGGGGCGGCGCTCAGGGCGGGGGCGAGGCAGAGCAGGGACAAGGCCAGGGGTCGCAATGGGTCCATGATGGAATCGGTTCCGCGGCGAACTTGGTCGTAGGTGCGAATACGTAAGCTGGTGGCGGTTGCGTCCTGGTACCAGAGGGGCCTGCTCCGCGGGGGAGTCGCGTCAGATCACCTGACCGGGGCGCGCTTGGACAGGACGCGCCCGTGGGAATAGCATGTCCAGCCTCGGTCCCAGTCGGTCCCCTTCGACCGCGCTCCCAATGAGGCGCTCCCGGTGAGGCTCAAGGATATCCCCAACATCATCAGCGGCCTGCGCCTTATTGCCGTGATCCCGGTGGTGTGGCTGCTGCTGGAGCACGAGTTCGGCTGGGCCCTGGCGCTGTTCGCGGTGGCCGGAGTCTCGGATGGGGTGGACGGCTACCTGGCCAAACGCTACGGCTGGCAGACCCCGCTCGGTGGCATGCTGGACCCCCTGGCGGACAAGATCCTGCTGGTGAGCTGCTTCCTGGTCCTGGGGTCCATGGGCCTGATCCCCATCTGGCTGGTGCTGGCGGCCGTCTTTCGGGACCTGGTGATCGTCGGTGGCGCCCTGGCCTACCACTTCCGGGTCGCCGAGGTTCAGGCCGCCCCCACCCTGGTGAGCAAGCTCAATACGGTGCTCCAGCTCGTGCTGGTGGTGCTGGTGATCCTGGACGCTGGGGTCTACGCGCTGCCGAGGGTCCTCATCGAGGTTCTCATCTGGTCCTGCCTGGGGACCGTGGTGGTGAGCGGCGTCCAGTACGTCTGGGTGTGGAGCCGCAAGGCGCGGGTGCAGGGCTGGAAGGAGGAGTGACCGCCCCGAGGTAGCTGCTCGCAAAAGTCCCTGTCGCTCAGCGCCTCCCAGGGGCAGGCGAGGGTCTCGGGCCTGATCCCCAGCGAGCCGATCGCGCTTGGAGACCGCGTCGCGTCGTCACCGGCCTCTTGGAGCCGCTGGCGAAGCCGATACTGGGTGGCCAAGGCCAGCTCCACACCGGCCGCGCCGCCCCCCACCAGCACCAGGTCCTTGACGACCGGCGTGGTCGACGCCTTCATCGATCCCCCGCGATCGCCAGAAGCAGGTGCACGCTGAAGAGTCCGGCCCCGTCGGTCCATACCGCCTCGGGCCGGAAGCCCGCCCGGGCCGCGATCTGCTGGAGCTCGTCGATGGTGTATTTGTAAGAGTTTTCGGTATGGATGGTCTCGCGGACTGCGAAGTCGAAGGACTCACTCGCCACGCGGACGCTCTGGGGTCGTTCACTCACCAGGTGCATCTCGACGCGGCCCAGGGTGTCGTCGTAGAAGGCCCGGTGGGACCAGGCGGCGAGGTCGAAGTCGGCGCCGAGCTCCCGGTTGATGCGGACCAGCAGATTGCGGTTGAAGGCGGCGGTGATCCCCCCCGCATCGTTGTAGGCGGCATCGAGGAGGGCGCGGTCCTTCTTGAGGTCCGCCCCGACCAGCAGGAAGCCCCCGGGCCCCACCAGGTCCGCCACCGCGGCGAGGAAGTCCACCGCCGCGGGTGGGTCGAAGTTGCCGATGCTGGAGCCCGGAAAGAAGGCGACCCTGGGCCCCTGGGGGGCGGTCGCGGGAAGCTCCATGATGCGGGTGAAGTCGGTGCAGGCGGCGTGGACCTCCAGCCACGGGAACTCGGCGGCCACCTGCTCCGCGGCGAGCCACAGGTGCTCCCGGGAGATGTCCATGGGCACATAGGCGCACGGGCGCAGCCCCTCGAGCAGGATCCGGACCTTGGCGCAGCTCCCGCCGCCGGGCTCCACCAGGAGGCTGCCGGTGCCGACCCGTTCGGCGATCTCCGCCGCATGGGCCCGTAGAATCTGAAGCTCCGCTCGGGTGGGGTAGTACTCCGGTGTCCGGGTGATGGCGTCGAAGAGCCGCGATCCCTCCGCGTCGTAGAAGAACTTGGGCGGGATGGAGCGCGGCCGCCGGCGCAGTCCCGCGAGCGCCTCCGCGGCCAGATCCGCCGGGGTCGGGTGCAGGTCGTGAAACTCGATGGTCCTCTTCATAGTGCACGGGTGCGGAAGCCGGCGAAGACAAGGTATGAGCTCTCGGCCGCTCGCCAGTCAGCGGAGCGGATCCCGGGGATGAGTCGCGTGAAACGGCGTCTACTTGCGGCTGAGCTCCCCTTCCTCGCTTGATCGCCTCCCATCGGCCCCCCCGGGGGACTCGACAGCGTCTTTGATGAGCTCGCGGACCATGGGGATTGTCGGTTTCCGCTGCTCGCGGAGGCTGATCCGATCGAGGCGTGCCACCAGCTCTACCAGGGAACTGGGATCTCGGGGATGGTGGTACATCACAAAGCGCACCACCTCGGGGCCGAGGTGGAGGCCGCGGCGCCGGGCGGTCTCGGCCAGCAGGCGCTCACAGTCCGTCTCTCCTAGGGGCTGCAGTCGGTAACGGGGTCCCCATTGGAGGCGCGATTCCAGGTCCGGGAGGCGGAGCCCAAGGTCCTTCGGCGCCGCGGAGGCGGCCACCAGCAGGGTTCGTCCCTGCTCCCGCAGCCGGTTGAAGAAGTCGAACAGGGCGTGCTCCCAGGGGAGCTGGCCGCCGATACGGTCCAGGTCGTCCACCGCCACCAGGTCCATCCGCTCCAGCCCATCCAGGATCTCGGGCACCAGCTCGGGCCGACCCAAAGGCACATAGTGGGCCTGGCGGCCCGCCTTACTGGCGGCCCCGCAGGCGGCCTGGAGCAGGTGGCTCTTACCGGTGCCCGGGAGCCCAAGGAGAAGGAGAAAGGGCTCACCCTGACCGGCGGCGCTGGCGGCAACGGCCGCCAAGGCCTCGCCGTTGGGCCCCGGGAGATACTCCTCCAGGGTCGGCTCCCGGGTTAGCTCGATGGGCAGCGCGAGCTGACGGGGGCGCTCGGCCAAGGGGCTTGTGGCGCCGATTGTCACGCCTTCCGCCGGGCCAGGGCCGTGGCGGTCTCGGCCAGCCGCTTCCCGAGT
>JBGSUY010000371.1:0-15171 GCA_041753195.1 Chromatiaceae bacterium | reverse complement strand
ACGGCAGCGCCTTCGCCGGGCTGGGCGACTACCTGAGTACCCAGGGGCTGCTGATCTATGCGGTGGACCAGCGGGGCTTCGGGACCTCGGCCCAGCGGGGACGCTGGCCGGGTGAGGGGCGCCTGGTCGCGGACCTGCTCGCCCTGGTGGACCTGCTGCGGGAGCGCCATCCGGGTCTACCCATCACCCTGGTGGGCGAGAGCATGGGTGGGGCCGTGCTCCTCGCCGCCGGCCCGCGGCTGCGCGGCGTCCAAGGCCTGGTGCTGATCGCTCCGGCGGTCTGGAGCCGGGACACCATGCCCGCCTACCAGCGCCACCTGCTCGCCGCTGCCGTCCGTACCCTTCCGGGACTTGAGCTCACTGGCCGGGGCCTCGGCATCCGCCCCACCGACAACGACCCCTTCTGGCGCGCCTACAGCACCGATCCCCTCGTGATCAAGGCCACCCGGGTCGACACCCTCTGGGGCGTGGCCAACCTCATGGACCAGGCCGCCAGCGCCGGCCCGCCGCCGGACATCCCCCTGCTCCTGCTCTACGGAGAGCACGACCAGATCATCCCCAAGGGCGCCTTCTGCACCTGGTTGCGGCGGATCGACGATCGCCAGTCCGAGGTACGCCTGGTCCTCTACGGCAAGGGCTGGCACATGTTGACCCGCGACCGCCAGGGGGCCTGGGTGCTGGCAGACATCGCCGCCTGGATCCAGGACCCGACCGCCCCCCTGCCCTCCAAACAGGAGGCTGCCACCAATGGGGAGCGGATAAAGAGCCTGTGCTCCGAGGGATGAACCGCCGACTTGCCATCGACACTGAGACCGGTCGTCAGCAACGTCGGGTAAGCCGTGCGACCTGGACAACTCCTCGCGAGCTTTTTTCCTCCTCCCATTCGGGTTCATATGCGTTCATTCGCGGACTCATAGATCTACTCAGCTACAATGCCAAGCAAATTGCCGGAGAGCGAGGAGTAGACGATGCGGGTTCTAGTCACCGGAGGGGCGGGTTACATCGGCAGCCACACCTGCGTGGAGCTGCTGGAGGCGAGTCACGCGGTCACCGTCGTGGACAATCTCTCGAACAGCAAGGAGGAGTCCTTGCGGCGGGTTCGGGAGATCACGGGCCGGGACCTCGATTTCGTCCTGGCGGATCTACGGGACGGTGCCACCCTCGACGCACTCTTTAGTCATCAGGCCTTCGATGCGGTCATCCACTTCGCCGGCCTCAAGGCGGTGGGCGAATCGGTCCAAAGACCCATCGACTATTACGAGAACAATGTCGGCGGGACCTTGAGCCTGAGCCGCGCCATGGCCAAGGCCGGCATCAAGTGCCTAGTCTTCAGCTCCTCGGCCACCGTCTACGGGGACCCGGCGAGCGTCCCCATCCGGGAGGACTCCCCCCTCTCCGCTACCAACCCCTACGGCCGATCCAAGCTCTTCATCGAGGAGATCCTCAAAGACCTCCACGTGGCGGACCCGAGCTGGAGCCTGGCCCTGCTGCGCTATTTCAACCCGGTGGGGGCCCACCGGAGCGGGCGCATCGGCGAGGACCCCAACGGCCTCCCCAACAACCTGATGCCCTTCGTGGCCCAGGTGGCGGTGGGCAAGCTCCCAAGGTTGCGGGTCTTCGGCAACGACTACCCTACCCCAGACGGGACCGGCGTGCGGGACTACATCCACGTGGTGGACCTGGCGAAAGGGCATCTCGCGGCCCTCGACAGGCTCCAGCAGGCGCCCGGTCTCGTCACCTACAACCTTGGGACCGGCCGGGGCTACAGCGTCCTGGAGATGGTAGCCGCCTTCAAGCGGGCGAGCGGCCGCCCCGTGCCCTACGAGATAGTGGCCCGACGCCCAGGCGACATCGCCACCTGCTACGCCGACCCCACCCTGGCCCGGGAGGAGCTCCGGTGGCACGCAGAGCTCGGCATCGACGCCATGGTGCAGGACACCTGGCGCTGGCAATCCGAGAACCCGGACGGTTATTGTTAAGCGGGGGCCTAATGCGTCGAGATTCGGTGACATCATCGAGTTTCGGTGACAGTCTCGTTTATCGGCTGCGCATGCCGTATGGAACCGGAAGTGCGAATGGAGCAACGGCGGACTGTTTGTGCAAGAAGGCAGCAGTTGATTTCGGATACCGTCACTTTATTCGGGCGGTCGTACCGGGCCCGGTCGCACCGCGGCGGTTCACCCCTGCCAGCCCCAGGTGGCCGCTGCTGCGTCTCGAGCACCGATAAATCGAAACCTGTGCCCGCCATGAATTGACTCCCCCAATGGCTGTTGGCCGGCCCCTGCGCCTGTGCCACGCGGAGGGAGCCTGGGCGATTGCCGCGCAAAAAGCAGGTTCTTTTTAGAAACAGTGACTTGCCACGAGATGCACGCCCGCCGCGCGCGGACGAGTGGTAAATGACTAAGTGTTGGGTCCCGGAGGGTTATGTCTCCCGGAGGAGTTACCCTTTGTTCCGTGCCCGGGAGGTTTTAGAGTACCTCGCCGCCGGGGGAGACGCAGGGAGCCCGTAGGGCGAAGCCTGGGAACAGATCCGGGAATCACCGGAGCCCCAGTTGCCAGAGCCGGCAAGGCCCCGTGGGGCGGTCGATCACGGCGCGGCGTTGGTCCCCTGGGCCTGGTTGGCCGTCTCTCGCTCCTGGACTGCGCCCGACTTGTCTCGGCATCGCCGATGGCGGAGCATAAAGGTCCGATCACCACTGACCAGACGACGAGGAGGCAAGCATGGCTCACAGCAACCACCCGACCATGACGGCGCTCGGCCGCCGCCAATTCTTGTTCGGCGCGGCCGGCCTCGCGCTGGCGGCCGGTCTCGGCGGGATAGCTCCCCGCGCCTGGTCCCAGACCGCGCCGAGCGGACCCTTCACGCTGATGAAACTGCCGTACCCCGACAATGGCCTCGACCCCGTGATCTCCTCCAACACCATCGGGTTCCATTACGGTAAGCACCACAAGGGTTATGTCGACAACCTCAACAAGCTGGTCGCCGGCAGCGAGCTTGCGGACATGCCGCTGGCCAAGATCGTCGGCGAGACGGTGGGCAAGGCCGACAAGACAGCGATCTTCAACAATGCGGCGCAGGTCTGGAACCACGACTTCTACTGGTCGAGCCTGAAGCCCGGCGGCGGCGGGGAGCCCCCCGCTGAGCTCGCGAAGCGCATGGAGGCCGCCTTCGGCAGCGTCGGCGCCTGCAAGGAGGAGATCAAGAAGGCCGCCCTCGGCCAGTTCGGCAGCGGCTGGGCCTGGCTGGCGCTGGATGGGGACAAGCTGGTGGTCACCAAGACGGGCAATGCCGACAATCCGCTGACCAAGGGGATGAAGCCCCTGGTCACCATCGATGTGTGGGAGCACGCCTACTATCTGGACTACCAGAATCGGCGCGCCGACTATGTCCAGGCGGTCCTGGACAAGCTCATCAACTGGGGATTCGCGGCCGATAACCTCGCGTAGCAGCCGCTTGCGGGTGTCCTGGCTGACTTGGACTGCCCACGGGTCGGTCGCCGTAAGCCAAGGTCCAAAAACGACGTGCTCACAGCGTCCCGGGGGTATTCCTGAGCCTGAAACGCGACAGGCACGTGGGGCGTTCACGTTGTTTTTGAACCGATCCTAGGACGGCCAGGCACGCCATGTACAAGCTCATCGTCTGCGACCTCGACGGCACCCTGCTGACCCCCGAGCATCGGCTGGGTGACTACACCCGGTCGGTCCTGGCGCAGCTTCGGGAGCGGGGGACGGAGCTCATGCTGGCCTCGGGCCGGCACTTTCAGGACATCCGCACACTCTCAGACCAGCTCGGGGGTAAGGGCTGTCTGATCTCCTCCAACGGGGCAGCGGTCCACGACCGGGAGGCGCGGTTGGTGCACCGCACTGTCATCGACCCCGAGTGCGTCGGTTTCCTGATCGGCGATCCTGCCTTCTCGGGGGTCCACATCAATGTCTACCGAAGCGAAGACTGGCTGGTGGAGCGCCCAGAGCCCTATCTGCTCCAGTACCATCAGGACTCCGGGTTCGCCTACCGGATCACCGATCTTGACACCCTGGAGCCGGACGACATCCTGAAGGTCTTTTTCTATGGTGAGCCCGCGGAGCTGAAAGGGCTGGAGGGGCTGATCCTGGAGCGCCACGGGGACCGTCTGTCCACCACCTTCTCGCTCCCCGTCACCCTGGAGGTGATGGCCCAGGGCGTCTCCAAGGGGGCGGCCCTTGCCCGCGTGGCGGACGGGTTGGGCATCGCCCTCGCGGAGGTCATTGCCTTCGGCGACGGCATGAACGATCGCGAGATGCTCAGCTTGGCCGGCAAGGGCATTCGCATGTCCAATGCCGACCTGCGGCTTCGGGAGGCCCTGCCTGACCTGGAGGAGATCGGCTCCAACGGGGAGGAGTCGGTCGCCCGCTATCTGGAGGCGCTGTTCCTGTCGGGCTGAGCACCACCCTGCGATTGGCGTTCATTTGCGTTCATTTGGGGACCCGTCCCGTTCCGAGCTCAGGCCCCTCCCCGATTCTGCACCGCCCATACCGCCGCCTCCAGCCGGGTCTTGAGGCGGAGCTTCTTCAGGATGTGCTTGACGTGGACCTTGACGGTTCCCACCGTCAGGTCCAGATCCCGGGCGATCAGCTTGTTGCTGTAGCCGCGCTCCAGGAGCCCCAGAATCTCCTCCTCCCGTGGGGTCAGTCCGGCCTCGCTGAGGCGCGCCGGGCGGGGCTCCTCCCGCAGGGCCCGGGCGATCAGGTCCACCAGGCGGTCGCTCAGGACCAGCCGGCCCTGGGTGACCCGCTCCAGCCCGCCGAGGATCTCCTCCGGCTCCATGTCCTTGAGCAGGTAGCCGTCGGCCCCGGCGCGCAGGGCCGCCACCACGTCCTCCTCGCTGTCGGACACGGTGAGCATGACCACCCGCACATCCGCGTCTAGCTCGCGCAGCCGCTTCAGGGTCTCGAGGCCGTCCAGGCCCTTCATGTTGAGGTCCAGAAGGATGAGGTCCGGATGGGTGATCTCCACCACATGGATCCCGCTATCCCCGTCCGCCGCCTCCCCCACAAGCCGCAGGCTCGGCGCCATGGCGATGAGATCCGCCACCCCCTTGCGGAACAGGGGATGATCGTCGATCACCACCACGCGGGTGGGGCCCTCCTCGGCGGCGGCGCTCGGGTCCTGGAGCCTCGGCATCTGGATTGGGCCTCTTAACTGACGGATTCGATCGGGGCCTGAGCAGGGTCGGCGGCGCGCACGGGCTCCGTCTCGGTCGAGGAGCGATGGCGAAAGCGCAGCCGTACCCGAGTGCCACCCTCGGCCGGGGTCTCCACCTCCATCCGCCCACCCAGAGTCAGGGCCCGCTCCCCCATGATGGTGTGGCCGTAGTGGCGCCCCTGGTCAGGGGCCTGCTGGATCCCCCGGCCGTCGTCCGCGACCTCCACCTCCACCGTGTCCTTGCGCATCATCAGCCTGACCCACGCGTGGCGTGCATCCGCGTGGCGGACCACGTTGGAGAGGGCCTCGCGCACAATCTGCAGGACATGGATCTCCTCGTTGGGGGTGAGCAGGACGGCCGGGAGCCGGTTGTCCAGCTGGACCACAGTGGTGCCACGCCCGCGAAACTCCTGGACGGTGGCCTCCAAGGCGCTGGTAAGCCCCTGGTCATCCATCTTGAGACGAAAGGTGGTGAGCAGCTCCCGCAGCTGACGGTAGGCGCTGCTGATCCCCTCGCGCAGCTCGACGAGCACCGCCCGCGCCCGGGGCTCGTCCTCCAGGTCCAGGGCGGCGGACAGGCGGGCGGCCTGGATCTTGAGATAGGTGAGGGACTGGGCCAGGGAGTCGTGCAGCTCCCGCGCCAGGATGCCCCGCTCCTCATGCAGGGCCAAACGACGACCCTCGCGCATCCGCTCGTGGAGCTTCAGCGCGGTGCCCAGGTTGCCTGCCAGGGTGCCGAGGAGCCGGGCTTGCCAGGGCAAGAGCGTCGACGCTTTGGGTGGATCCGGCGCCAGATCAACGATCAGGACGCCGAAACGCTCACCCCGATCCTCCACCGGGAAGGACACCACTGGTCGCCGACCCCCATTCGACAGGGGCACGTCAAAACGCCCTTGGTCGAATCCGTCCTTGCAGGCAAGACAGCCCGCACCGGAGCAGGCGCCCTGTTGCTGGCTCGGGGTACGTGTGGTGATGGTCAGGCGGCCCCGCTCCTGCTGGGGATCGTCCTGGAGGCAGAGGGTCACTGGTCCGATCCCGAGCCGCTCTTGAATGTCCTGAAGGGTCCGTTTCAACAAGGGCTCGGAGATCTGGGACTCGTTCAGCCGTGTGCCCACCCGATAGAGCAGCTCCAGGGACTGATTGGAGCGCGCGAGGTCCTGGGTCTTCACCTCCACCCGTCGCTCGAGATCCACATAAAGTTGGGAGAGGTCCTCACCCATCCGGTTGAGCGCGGCCCCCAACCGACCCAGCTCGTCGTCACCGGTGAAGCGGGTGCGACCCGAAAAGTCCCCCCTGCGCGCCCGGTCCGCCACCCGTAGGAGCTCGCCGAGGGGGAAGATGACGCGCAGCACTACCAGGACCAGAGTGATGGCCACCACCAGGATGGTCAGGGCCAGAGCCGCCGCTTGGATCCTCTGGAGGCGGCCGATCCGCCCCTCCGCCACCTCCTCCAGCAGAACGACGAGGGCGTCGACCTCCATGACGAACCCATCCACCTCCCGGACGTAGGGGGCCCCGGCGGAGCCCTCCCCCGAGCCGTTCGAACCTGGCGGCCCACGCAATTCCCGCAGATCGTTCACAAGGGCTGGACGCATCCGGTCCCGCCAGGCGTGCCAGACCCGCGCGTAGGCGGCCCGCACCGGATCATCCGATTCCCTTGGGATGGCCCCGGCGAGCCTGGGGCTGGCCAGCCTGGATTCGAACTCGCCCGCCAGCCGGGCCACCAGCTCGGCACGGCGCGCGGGCGGCAGGCCTTGGTCGGTCAGGGCCATGCCGATACGGTAGGACTGCATGCGCAGGGAGCCCGACTGATTCACCGCCGCCGCCAGCCCCTCCATGGTCTGGGCGATGAAGCCCGAGCTCGCCATGGAGACCACCTCCAGGGCCACGACCAAGGCAAGCAGCGTCCCGATGCGCAGCAGGATGGGCTTGGTCGCAAGGTGCTGGATCATGGCTCGCATACCCCAGGCTAACTAGCGCAGTCGGACGACGCGGGAAAGGGTGATACCACCAAAGAGCGGACGCCAGTCGAGACACCCCGCAGACAGCGGGGCCTGGAGCCCCACACGTTTCCCGTTCAATAGCTTACCCGAAGCAGCACCTACCACCTTGGAGGTATTTCCGGGAGCCAGCCTAGGTGAATGGCTCCCTTGCCGCGTCTACCCCCACCGATAGACTGTGCCCAGACTCACCTGCCCGGGCCCACCTGCGGCTCCCGACCCCGAGACCGGGGCAATGCCAACGACAAGAACATGAACGACGCCGACCGATCAAGCACCTACCTGCCCTACCTTCAGGACATCGCACCCCTGAGCGAGCTCGGTGTGGAGCCCCTGCGCCATATCGCTGGAGGTAGCCTGCTGCGCACCCTCGCCCGCGGCCAAATCCTGTGCGAGAAGGGGAGCCCCACCGGCGGATTCTTCTGCGTCCTGAGCGGGCGTATCAAGCTCGCCGCGGTCAATGCCGACGGCGGTGAGCGGGTGCTGGACCTGGTCCTGCCGGGGCGGGTCTTCGGCCAGGCCGCCACCGTCCTGGACCAGCCGTTCCCCGTGCTCGCCCAGGCGTTGACCGAAGCCCAGGTCTTGCAGGTGGGGCGAGAGCGCGTCCGCGAGGCCATGGACCGCTGGCCCGAGGTGGCGCTGGTGATGCTGAAATCCCTGGCCCAGGACTGCTTCCGGCTGATTCACGACCTGGAGGCCTGCTGCCTGATGTCCGCCGGCGAGCGCCTGATGGACTTCCTGGTCAAGGAGTCGGAGTCCGACTTACGCAACGGGGACCGCGCCGAGGTTGTACTCCCAGTCTCCAAGGCGGTCGTGGCCTCGCGGCTCAACCTGACCCCGGAGACCTTCTCCCGGGAGCTCCACGACCTTGCTCACCGTGGGCTGATCGAGGTGGACCGACGCACCGTTCACATTCCATCCCTAAGCCAGTTGCGCGCGCACCTCGAGCAGCGAGTCGGCCTGGGCGGGTGAGACCACCCGCGGCCGGCGCGCCCCTCCCTCGCTCTCCTAGATACGCCCCCAAGGCCGGCCTCACTCGGGTGCCGGGTGGCGGAGCCCCGATCCCCTCGGGGCAGACGCGCCCTATCCGGCTGCGCTACCAATGGCCACCGCGCGCAGCGCCTGCACCGCCCCCGCAGCCCCTGCAGCGACCTTGGCCGAAAGTCTCCTCGAGCCGCATCCAGGCGTAGTCCTACTGGATGGACCGGAGGCCAGCATGCGCTTGGCAAGTTAGAAATCATTCCCTACGAGCAGTTGGACCTCGGCCTGTGGGACGTGGCACTGCATGCAGAAATAACGCGAGCCCATCACCTTCGCCTTGACCACACCGGGCTCGCGCCAATGGTCGATGTAGTGGCTCTCCGGCATCGCGGAAGGCTCGTCCGCGTCCTTTTCCTTTTCCCAAAGGTCCTGGTCGTCATGACACTTGAGGCACTTGTTACTCTTCAGCGTTATTAATGCTGAATCCTCAATGCTATGCGGAATCCCCGGAGGCGCATCCTCGAAGGCGGTCGGCAAGGTGGTATTGGCCTCCTCCGGGTCCGTCGCGATATAGTCGAAGCTCGACGGATCAGGTGTGTCGAACACACTACCCGCCAACCCCATCTCGCTGTCGTCCCACGCCACATCCTCCGCCCAGGCGAAGGCGCCGGCCAATACGGCACCAGCGAAAACTAACGTTGAGTACCGAAGAATCTTCATCGCATGTTCTCCTACAGTGGTTGCGAACTGGGGCCTCGCTTCTGAAGCCGCCAGCCGAATGCCAGACTGTCTTTCGGGCAAACGGGAATGCAGCGACCGCAGTTGGTACAATCCCCGGATAAGACCTGCCCATCCCGTGTCAGGCGCTGAAGGTTCAACACTTGGGGCTCTGGGCAGACGGTGGCGCAATCTCCGCAGTCGTTGCAAGTATTGCGGTCGAATTGCACGCGCAACTGCGCCGTCTTCCGTGCCAGCAGGGAATAGAAGGCGCCCAGAGGACAGAGGTGGCCGCACCAACCATGCTTTACGACAAACCAGTCGAAGAGCAGGATCCCGAGCAATGCGGTCCATCCCAGCCCAAACCCATAGATGATCTCGCGGTGCGTCGCGCCGATTGGGCTCACCCATTCAAAGGCCGGCAGCCCGAGCACGATGGTGAGCAACAACGCCATTGCCAAGACCCAGTAGCGCAGACTCCTTGGAAGCCCGAACAGGTTCTTGCGCCAGGTCCTGACATGTAAGAAACCCGCGAAGTCGGTCACGACATTCACCGGACAGACCCAAGAGCACCAGACTCTCCCGCCCACCACCAGAAAAAACCCGAGGATCAGCCCGGCACCCAAGAGGACCTCGGGCTGCAGCAAATGGCCGGTAAGCAACATCTGCAGCACGGCAAAGGGATCCGCCAAAGGCACCTGGCCCACCACCATGGATGAGCTCAAATTCCCGCTCAACAGGGGCTCACCGAAGAGGGTCCAACCCCAGTGCAGGGTCCCGAAAAACAAGAGCAGCACACCGAGCTGCACGACCCGGCGGAGGATCAGATACCGCCAACTCCAAAGCACCTTCACTCAATCCCGTCCTGTCGAGGCCCTGACCCAGTGTCGCGGACCCGGCCTGCGCCTCAGAACCTAGAAGTCCTGCTGATTAAGATAATCCACCCCGGGCGCCTGACCTGCCTCCGGTGCCCATTCCAAATCCGTACGCTGCTCAAAGCTGTCCGGCACCTCGGGGCGTTCCGGATCCGGGGTGACATGCACCCAGCCAAGCCGATAATGGTCGCCGATCTTCCCTTGGATCAGGTGCGCCGGCATGACCCTGATCGCCGCCACCTGGGTCGGACAGGCCTGCTCGCAGATGCCACATCCAGTGCAATCCCGACTGTGGACGACTGGCAGGAACATGGCATGCTTGCTCCTGCCGCGACGCTGGACCTCGACGGTGATCGCCTTGTCCCGCAAGGGGCAGACGCGGTAACAGATCTCGCAGCGCAGGCCCTGCCAGGACAGGCAGTGCTCCGTATCGATGAAGGCAAGCCCCATGCGGGACTGCATGACATCCTCGAGCTCTGGTGCTAAGGCACCGGTCGGGCAGGCATTCTTGCAGGGGATGTCTGAGCATAGGTAGCAGGGGATCTGCCGGGGCTCGAAATAGGGCGTCCCAAGCGCGGCACCATCGGCTACCGCCGCGAGCTTCAAGGTGTTGTAGGGGCAGACCTCGACGCAGCGCCCGCACTTGATGCACAGCGCGCTGAAATCCTTGTCCGCGACGGCACCCGGCGGGCGCAATGCAAAGGGCGAGGCCCGCGCATTCTGAAGCACCAGATAAGACCACAGCATCCCGCCACTGGCGGCAATGGCAGCCCCTTGGATGGTCTTTTGAATGAAGCCGCGCCGCGTTGCCATAGGGCTAGCTCGAACAATGGGAGAGGGCGCCCAACCGTGCCCACCGCAAGACCGGCACCGCCTTAAGGGGCCTAACGCGCTGAGACCCCTCGGTCTCGCGCGTTGAGCCAAACCCCCTACACCTTGTAGACCTTCACGGCTGCCTTTTTAAAGTCCTCTTCCTTCGAGATCGGGCAGGTGGCATCGATGCACAGCTTGTTCACGAACACCGACTCGTCGAAAAAGGGCATGAAGGTGTAGCCCCGCGGCGGGAGGTTGCGGCCTTGCGTTTCGATCACCGCCTTGATCTTGCCCCGGCGCGACTCGATCCAGACCGCGTCCTGTCGCTTTAGACCGCGCTCCTTGGCGTCTTCCGGGTGCATATCGAGGACGGCTGAGGGCATCGCGCGGTGAAGCTCAGGTACGCGGCGCGTCATGGTCCCCGTGTGCCAGTGCTCCAGGATGCGGCCGGTGCAGAGCCAGAGATCATAGTTGGCATCCGGTGACTCCACCGGGGCCGCATAGGGGCGGAAGAAGATCTTCGCCTTTCCCGGGAATTTGGTCTTCTCCTGGGTGGTCGGCCCGTCCAGGTTCCCGCTGACGAGCTCCTTCATGGCCGGACCATAGAACTCGAAGTCGCCGGTCTTCACATAGGGGTCATACTTCGCGTTGAAGCGCCATGGCGTCTCCTTGCCATCGATCACGGGCCAACGCAACCCGCGCACGTCGTCGGCATAGTAGGTATCGAAGGGTGCGAGGTCGTGATGATGACCCCGCGTGAAGGCGGCATGCTCCTCGAACAGCGCCTTCTCAACGAACCAATCCACCCCCAGGTGCTTGACCGTGTGGTTGTCGTGCCCCTTGGCGACCGGGTCCGGCCAGGCGTGCTTCTTGTTCTCCGCCGTCTCGAAGAGCGCCTCATAGAGGGTCATGTCGGGCCGGTAGCCCATCTGCTCGGCGGCGGCCAAGAGATCGGGCAGCTTCCCCTCCTCGAACCCCTCCACCTTGAGTCCGGGGACCGGCTGCTCCTTCCACACATCGGCGAGGGTGAAGCGCTTGGCAAACTCCAGGACCTGCCAGACATCGCTGCGGGCCTCGCCAGGGGGCGCGACCTGCTCGCGCCACACCTGGGTGCGGCGCTCGGCATTACCATAGCCTCCCCACTTCTCGAAGATCATGGCGGACGGCAGGATCAGGTCGGCAACCTTGGCCGAGACACTCGGGTAGGCGTCGGATACGACGATGAAGTTGTCCCCTTCCCGGGCCGCCTTGAGCCAGTGGTTCGCGTTGGCCACGTGCTGGAACGGATTATTGACCTGCACCCAGACCCAGGCGATGGAGCCGTCCTCCAGATCTCGCATGATCTTCGTGATATGGCTCCCCACCTTGGGGTTCAGGGTCTTGGCAGGCAGGTGCCAACCCTTCTCCGTAACCTCACGGTGCTTCGGAATTTCAACGACCATGTCCGCCGGCAACCGGTGACTGAAGGTGCCGACCTCGCGCGCGGTCCCGCACGCCGAGGGCTGGCCGGTCAAAGAGAAGGGGCTATTGCCCGGCTCGGCGATCTTGCCGAGGAGCAGGTGCACGCTGTAAATCTGCTCATTGACCGCGGTCCCGCGGATGTGCTGGTTGAAGCCCATGGTCCAGAAGCTGTTGACCTTGCGGTCCTTCTCCGCGTAGAGGTCGGCGAGCTGCTGGAGCTTCGCCTTGAATGAGTCGAGGGGCTCATCCACGTCGCCCTTCGCCAGCTCCGCGACGAAGTCGAGGGTATAGGGCTCGACGCCCTTGCGAAAATCGTCGAAGCTCACCAACCAGTGCTTGCCAGCGGTCGCTGCATTGGCTTGCTTGATGGTATGTACCTGGCTGGGATCCTTGCCCAGGGCAATCGCCTCCTCCCGCGTCAGCGTCACCTCAACCTCTTTGGCCTGAATGTCCTTCTCGGCCTCGAATGCAAACTTGTCGGTGGGACGCATGCCATAGCCGATGTCGCTTGGACCGGCGCAGAAGACGCAGTGCTTGTCTACGAACTCCTGGTTCACGGCGCCGCGCTGGATGATCTCCCGCGCCAGGTAATTGAGGAGGGCCATATCCGCGTTGGGCTTGATGACGATCTCGAGGTCGGAACCCTCGGATGTCAGGTTCCGGAAGGTCGTGATGTTCACGATCTTCATATCCGGATGACCCAGGCGGCGGTCGATGATGCGCTGCCAGAGGACCGGGTGGGCCTCCGCCATGTTCGCACCCCAAGCAACGACCGTGTCGGTGTATTCGACGTCGTCGTAGTTACCCGCCGGCTCGTCGATCCCAAACACCTGCATGAAGGCGGCGACGGCGGAGGCCATGCAGTTACGGGCGTTGGGGTCGATGTTGTTGCTGCGGAAGCCGGCCTTCATCAGCTTATTCATGGCATAACCTTCCTGGATCAGCCATTGCCCCGACCCGATGACGCCGATGCCGGCCGGTCCCTTTGCCTCATACGCCTTCTTGAACTGGGTCGTCATCTCATCGAAGGCTTGCTCCCAGGTCACGGGGGTAAACTTACCCTTCTTGTCGAACTTGCCGTCGGTCATGCGCATCAAGGGCCGCGTGAGGCGGTCCTTGCCATAGAGGATCTTGCTGTTGAAATAACCCTTGACGCAGTTCAGGCCCCGGTTCACCGGGGCATCCGGATCGCCCTTGGTCGCAACGATCTTGCCCTCATGGGTGGCGATCTGGATTCCGCAGCCGGTTCCGCAGAAGCGGCAGACGCCCTTATCCCACTTCCAGCCCTTTTCCGTCTCGGCAAGCGCGGCGCTCGCATCCCGGGTGATCGGGATCCCGACGGCCATGGCTGTTGCGGCGGCGACGCCGGATTTCAGGAAGGTGCGGCGGCTGAGTTCCATGATTCCTCCGGGTCTAATTCGGTCTGGGCGTATCACCCAGGGCGAACGAGTCAGTTGGCGAATTCGGATCTGTTGAGCTCCGACGGGACGGCATCCCACTCGGGGGGCGTCTCGTCGAAAAAGTGGTACACCATTTCGGCCAGCATCACGCCCTTCAAGGCCTTTAGGCGGCTGAGTGCAGCGACTTCCTGGTCAACCGACTCGGCTTCCTGAACCACCACGATCCGGCCACTAGCCTCTTCCACGTGATGCACCTCCACCCCGGGCAGCCCCTCAAGCCTCGCCTTGACCTCCGCAAGCTGGGACGGGCGAGCGACGACTAGGATTCCGGAAACATTCATTGAGACTTCGCCGCAGGTAAACACGAATGGTGCACGCAAAACCATATCAAGAGACAGGGCAACCAACCTTGAGGTTGATCAAGAACGTACCCCGAAGGGTCGGCGAGGATCAGTCGTATCGAGGAGGCAGGGGGAGGGCTAAGCCGCACTCGGCGGGGCGCTTGAGCCACGATCCTCAGCTAGGGTCGTGGCCAGTCGGTGCTCCGCGGCAGGACATCGCCTTCCACGAGACCAAGGCGCTGATCAGCGCAGCGAGAGATGACGAGGGTGTCAGACAAGGCTTGCCAGGCTACCCCTTCGGCCCGAGGGGCCGGACTCAGACTCCTGGGGTTAGCCGTCCTGGGCATCGCGGTCAGCCTGTCCTATCCGGCCTCCGTTACCGGATCAGACGCAACGCGCGGCGCGGCCATCTTCAGCGCCGAGTGCGCCAACTGTCATGGCCCTGAGGGGTGGGGCGGTAAAAGGGGAGAATATCCTCGGCTCGCCGGGCTTCCCGCGGGCTATCTGAAGCTCCAGTTGGAGGCCTTCCGGGATCGCAAGCGCCAGAACAAACCCATGATCCCCGTCTTCAAGGCGGGCCGCCTGCGAGGGGATGACATCGCGGCGGTGGCCGGCCATCTGGCCGCCCTGCCGCCACCCGCCCCCGAGCAGGTCGGCGTCCCGAACGAGCAGGACTACGACCGGGAGCTGGGGGAGGAGCTCTATGTCGCCGGCTGTTCCCTCTGCCACGGTCTCGATGGAAACGGCAAGCCGGACACCGACTACCCGCCGGTCATCCGCCAATACCCCGCCTATCTCATCAAGCAGATGCGGGACTTCCGCGCCGGACAGCGCTGGCACGAATACGCCGAGGGCCTCTTCGTGGAGGCCGAACCGGAGGAGCTCGACGCCCTCGTCTCCTACATGCTGGAGCTCAACCACCGACCCCCGACCGCCGCCGCACCAGAGGCGACCGATCCGCCTGAATCTCCTCGGGATTAGGGGCCCATCCGGCCCCGTCGATGCCCGGAAGGGAGCCCCGGGCGGGGCGGCGTGGGAAATTTTCCCTTGCGCTGTATAAGAACATGCGAATATACTTGTTTCATCTTGTAGCCATGCAACTGAGGTCTTGATGCGCGAGCCACTCCTCATCCTCGCCCTCGCCCTCGCGGGCACCTTCGGTCTCACCCAGCAGGCGGCGATCGCCGATCACAATAGCCCCCACGGGGCGGGCTGGGCCCGGATGCCAAATGACATCCACAATACCCGGATCGATACCCTGGGCGACAACACGGCCTTCCGCGATTTCGTCCGCTACGGAAACGGCGCCGATTCCACCAACCGCTTCCTGACCGACAGCCGCGGTGGACGCAGCCTGACTCAGGGCCGCGGAACCGGCGGCGCCATGCAGCGCGGCGGTGG
>JBGSUY010000370.1:0-5340 GCA_041753195.1 Chromatiaceae bacterium | reverse complement strand
CCGCTCCCCAGGCGCCGCCCGCCGAGGACGAAGTCGGCGATGGTGGCGGTGCGCCGGTACGCCACCCAGCCGATCGCCAGAATGGCCGCAAAATAGGCGGCGAAGGTCGCGGCGAGGATCCAGGTCTCCGGACTCAAGGGCGCGGTCTCGTCGCGAGCAAAGGGGACGCCTGCAGCATGAGACTCGCCACGCCGTTCAGGGGCGCTGCTTGGTCAGAGCCGGATTCGGGGCCGAGTGATCGCTCGGCGTCACCGGCTTCTCCGCCCGGCGCAGCAGCCCCGGCGAGACGTTCCAGCGCTGGCCCTGATCGCTCAGGACGGACACGGTCTTGCGGTTGTACTTGGTCAGGGTCCCGGTGACCAGGGGATAGCCGTCCGGCTGGAAGCAGACCCGGTCGCCGATGCTGAAATCGAGCATCTGGGCGTGGGCCCGCATCTCCCGCAGGAACTTCAGCCGTGCCACGATGCGGTGATTGAGCTCGATAAGCTCCTGCTCCGTGAGTCGGTCGATGTCGATCGCCATGCCGTGTGTCTCGTTAGGAGGATTCGTCGGTGCGGCGCCCTCGCCGCAAAGGGGCCGCGTCCCAATGCGCCTAGGCCTGCTCCGGCCTCAAGCCCCGCCAGACCCGCTGCCCCAGGGTCACCGCGGCCAGCACCAGGGCGCCGGCGACCACGCCGAAGAGCCCGTTCAACAGGGCCGGCGTCAGCCCAGCCAGGATGACGCCCACACCGGGGATCAGCTCCACCTCATGGGCCACCCCATGGATCAGGTGATGGACCCAGGGGAGGCCGTGCGCCAGGATGCCGCCGCCAACCAGGAACATGGCCGCGGTGCCGACCACCGAGAGGGTCTTCATCAGCCAGGGGGCGGCGCGGAGTATGCCGCGGCCCAGGTTGCGCTGAAGGTTCACCCAGGCCCCCTTCCCCGGCCGCCGGCTCAGCCAGAGCCCGGCGTCGTCCAGCTTCACGATCCCCGCCACCAGCCCGTAGACACCGACCGTCATCAGGAGGGCAATCCCAATCAGCACCGCCACCTGGGTGCCAAAGGCGGCCCCGGCCACCGTCCCCAGGGTGATGACGATGATCTCCGCCGAGAGCACGAAGTCGGTCCGGATGGCCCCCTTGATCTTGTCCTGCTCCAGGGCCCGGAAATCCACCTCGGGGTCCACCAGGGCCTCGGCCAGATCCGCCTGGTGCCGCGCATTCTCCTTGGGGTGCAGAAACCGGTGGGCCAGCTTCTCCACCCCCTCGAGGCACAGATAGGCCCCGCCCACCATCAAGAGCGGGATGATGGCCCAGGGGGCCAGGGCGCTGATCGCGAGCGCCGCCGGGACCAGGATCGTCTTGTTCCTGAGGGACCCCAGGGCCACGGCCCAGACCACTGGCAGCTCCCGCTCGGCGCGCACGCCGGACACCTGCTGGGCATTGAGGGCCAGGTCGTCCCCCAGGACACCCGCGGTCTTGCGGGCCGCCACCTTGGTCATCACGGACACGTCGTCCAGGACACTGGCGATGTCGTCGATCAGTGCGAGCAGACTGGCTCCGGCCATGGGGTCCCCCTCGAAGGTGCGATGGCCCCGATGATACCGGGAGGACGGCAACCTTGCCCGCAGCGTTCGCGGAGCAGGGGCCCCACCCCAGGGTGCTAGTCTTCCTGGGTACCTGCCGGAGAAACCAGGAGGATCGCCATGGACCATGATCGCCAGCCTGGGCCTGGCGCCCGAGGGCCGGGCACGCATCGAATGGGCCGCCGCCGAGATGCCGATGCTGTCGGACATCTACACGCGCTTCGAGCTCGAGCGCCCCCTCGCCGGGCTGCGCGTGAGCGGCTGCCCGCAAGTCAGCAACGCATCGTCGCGGTCAACGACGCCCTCACCAAGCACCTGTTCGACAACCGCTATGGAACCGGACAGAGCGCGCTCGACGGGGCGATCCGCGCTACCAACATCCCGCTCGCCGGACGGGTCTTCACGGTGATCGGCTATGGCTGGTGCGGGCGGGGGCTCGCCCTGCGCGCAAAGGGGCACGGGGCCCGGGTCTTGGGCGCCGACATGGACATGAGCTTCGCCAACCAGGCCCTGTCGGCCGCGTGGCTGGCGGAGCACGGGCGGGGGCTCGCGGCCGCCGTAAATCCGGTTCCCCAATCCATCGATGAGGAGGTCGCACGGCTCAAGCTTGCCGCGCTGGGGATGGCGACCGACATGCTCACGGAGGAGCCGACCGCTTACCTCAGCTCCTGGGAGGAGGGGACCTGAGAGAGCAAAACCTGCCGGCCCAATGGCCGTTGACGCGCTCCGAATCAGGGTTATCCTCCCCGCTATCTTAGGCCGCGACGGTTGAGTTTCCCGTACGCCCCCCCAATCCCCAACGGACAGATCCACTCAGGCAGTCGCCCGCCCGCGATGGCGGCCCAAATTCCTTCCATGCCGCGCGGTGTTGTCCACCAGTACGGACACACGAGACAAAGTCTATGGAACAGCGAAAACCGAACCTACTAAGAAGTATCTTGCACCGCATTAAATCCGGGATCGTCCAGGAAACGCCTCCGGAGCTGGCGGCCTGTGAAATCTGCAGAAGAACCGAGTGCAGCCAAGACGAATGGATCAAGTGCGAGAACAGGCTCACAGAGGCCAGGTGTTTGGGAGCACTCCTGGCGAAAGAGAAAGGCGAAACTACCGCTTGTCCAACGGAACCACCAGCAACGGAGTCAAGTCCGGAGCCAAGATAGCGATTCTTGGCCCGACAGTGCTCCGCGTGCCGGATGTGACCGGAGGTCGTTTCAGCGTGACCCCTAGGCCCTCAAACCCCGGGTCGGATCAGCCCGCCCAAGACCTTGTCGACATTACAGCTCCCCGCGTTCGCCCGCGGGAGGGCCGGTAACGATCCCCTGTCGGCGCCTGGGCCTTTCCTCCCTGAGCCGCTCAACACGTCGTACTGGGGCGGCTGACGCGACCCCTACGCCTTTTTGGGCCGCCTGAGGAACGTGTTTCTAAGAAGAATGGCCCCGGTCACGGCGCCCGGACCCTCGCGATTGGCCTTCGCCACCAGTCAAGGCACCAGCCTTTCCACGTGCGGGTTTCGCCGTCCGCCGCGGCAGGCGCGAACCAAAGAGCGAGGCTCAGATCGTCTCCTGCGCCAAAAACGCGCGCCAGCCGCCCAAATCCGTGATGTCCCGAGCGCCCTCGGCGGCGAAGCCCTCGCAGATGAAGCCCTTCTCCCAGGTGCCGTCCGCCAGCTCGACGCTGCCGAGGCCGAGGGGGGCTGGGATGCCGGCCAGAAAGCCGCCCACCTGATCCAGGGGCACGGACCAGACCTCCACCTCGATGGCGTCCCCGCCCTGCGGCTGGCGGATGAGTCCAGGGCGGGGGGGCGGTCCGCCGGGCAGGGCATAGAGACGGTAGCGGGGGGCGGTGCGGGTGGCTTGGACCAGTCGGCCGCCGCGCTCCGTGAGTTGGTAATTGAGGGGCAGGCCGGAGAGGTGAGCACCGCAGACCACCAAGTTCAGACGCAGGGTCGGTGGTGACGGCAGGCGGGGGGTCGCGGCGGGGGCGTCGCTCCTACGGGTAGACTGCATCGACCGGCCGGTGGCGCCGAGGGGGAGGTCTTGGGCCCGGTGGAGTCGGTCGGCGAGGCGGGCCAGGGCGGCATCGGTGAAGGCGGGGCCGAGGAGGGTGACGCCGAAGGGCAGCCCATCGGACCGGAAGCCCGCGGGAACGGCGACGGCCGCGAGGTCCAGCAGATTCATGAAGTTGGTGTAGGTGCCCAGGCGGCTGTTCAGCGCGATGGGTTCTGACTCCACCTCCGCGATCCGATAGATGGTAGGGGCCGTGGGGGTCATCACGCAGTCGAGGCCAGCCACAGCCGCATCCGCTCGGCGCTTTAGGGCGGCGAGCCCGTACTGGGCCTTGAAGGCATCCACCGCCCGCGCTTGGACGGCCGGGGCGATGATGCGGCGGATGACATCCAGCAGGGCCTCGGGCTCACGCTCGATGAAGCCCTCGATGGCGGCGTAGCGCTCCGCCACCCAGGGTCCCTCGTAGAGGAGGCGCGCCGCCTCCGCGAAGGGACCGAAACCAAGGCTGACCGGCTCGCCCCCCAGCTCCCGTAGGCGCGCGACAGCGGCCGCGAAGAGCCGCTCGCTCTCCCTGTCCCCGAAGAACTGGAGGGAGTCGGGCACCCCGAAACGGAAGGGCCGGTCCCCTACCCCGCCTTCCCCGGACTCGGGCGCCGAGGCCGACACCGCCTCTCGGGCATAGGGGTCCTCGGTGTCGAAGTGGGCGGCGACGGCCATCACCGCCTCGGCGTCGGCCACATCCAGGGCGAAGATGCTCACGCAGTCCAGGGTGCGGCAGGCGGGGACGACCCCGACGGTGGAGATCAGTCCGCGCGTCGGCTTGATCCCGATCAGGTTGTTGAAGGCGGCCGGAACCCGGCCGGATCCGGCGGTGTCGGTGCCCAGGGCGAAGCTCACCAGGCCCTTGGCCACCGCGACCGCGGAGCCCGAGCTGGAGCCCCCCGAGATGTAGGCGGGGTCGAAGGCGTTGGGTGTCGCGCCAAAGGGCGACCGGATCCCCACCAGGCCCGTGGCGAACTGGTCCAGGTTGGTCTTGCCGATGGGGATGGCCCCAGCGGCGATCAGGCGCTCCACCACATGGGCCGAGTGCCCCGGCACAGAGGCGAAGGCGGGACAAGCGGCCGTGGTGGGGATGCCCGCCAGGTCAATGTTGTCCTTGATGGCAAAGGGGACGCCGTAGAGGGGGAGGTCCTGGGGATCGCGCCCCGCCAGGCGCTCCAGATAGGGGGCCAGCTCCGCGTCCGATAGGACATGGATCCAGACGGGGCCCGGCACCGGCTCGCCGATCCGGGAGCGGATCGCCGACACCAGGTCCGCTGGACGGAGCTCCCCGCCGAGATACAGGCCCCGCAGGTGCAAGATCGAAAGATTCAGCGCCTCAACGGTCATGACCAAAACCATCCCACGAGCGGGCTGTGATTCCAGCCCCATCGAGCCGTAGCAACCGCAACGCAACGATTTCCCCGTTCGCGTTCAGTTGCTTTCAGTTGCGGACTCTTATTCCCAATCCACCTCAGGCCGCGCACTCGATCACCATCAGGGCCTGACCCGGCGCCACCTGGCCCCCCACCTGGCACAGGACGCGGCTCACGCGGCCGGCGTGCTCGGCGTGGACGGCAATCTCCATCTTCATGGACTCCAGCACCGCGACCACCTGACCCGGGGACACCACCTGCCCCGGCTCCACCAGGAGCCGCCAGACGCTTCCGTGCACTTGGCCCTCCACCGCCCGCTCGTGGGGTCCCAGGACCGGCTCATCGGCCCGCT
>JBGSUY010000369.1:0-2365 GCA_041753195.1 Chromatiaceae bacterium | reverse complement strand
AGGAGTTGGAGCGGCGGCTGCTGGCCGTCGCCGCGCTCACCGAGACCTTCAGGGAGGAAGGGACGCGGGCGGACGCGCGCAGGATGCTGGCGGAGATCAACCTGGAGCGGGAGGCTCGCCGCTCGCTGCGCTGACCACGCTCAGGCGCTCGCGGGTCTGGAGCTGCCGCAAGGCTCGCTCGTAGGCGTCCCAGTCGCCGGCGACCACCGCCAGCAGGGCGCGGGTCTCCAGTGTCTGCGGACGGCTCGTCAGACGCTCCGCCATGTAATCGAAGAAGAACGGGAAGGCCTGCCGGCGGGCGCGATCAAGATCCACACGGGTCTTGATCCGGCGGATGTCGATCCCGGCGTAGGCGAAATAGGACGCGAAGTAGTCCCGGCCCTCGGTCGTGAACGCGATGCGTCCATCGGCGGACTCGAGGAAGTGCGCCGCCTCTGTCCGATCTTTCATGGCCGGCTCCGGTGGTGTCTCGAGAGAGATTACCACAGGGCACCGACACCACCAGTCACACCCCGCCCGGGGGAGACATCCTCCCCGACGGGAAGGCGTGTCTCCGCACGGGCAACATCCCAGGAGACACCGATGACCCAGACCAACCGTTTCGTCGTGGCCGAGACCTTCGGCGTGAAGGCCCCCCGGGGTCTGACCGTGGAGGGCTTCACCGACCCGACGCATCCGCAGATCCCCGTGAAGCGGCCCTATGTCTTCCGGGAGCACCTGCGCGACGTCCTGGCCTTCCTCGCCGACCCGGCGGGCGACGGCCTGCTGCTGACCGGCCCCACGGGCGCCGGCAAGACCTCCCTAGTGCTGCAGGTCGCCGCCCGGCTCAACTGGCCGGTGCAGGAGGTGACCTGTCACGGGCGCATGGAGCTCGCCGATCTGGTGGGGCAGTTCCTGCTGATCCAGGGCGAAACCCGTTTCGTCCACGGCCCCCTGGCCGTGGCGGCACGCGACGGGCATCTCCTGGTTCTCAACGAGATGGACATCCTGGACGCCGCCGAGCTCGCCGGCCTCAACGACAGCGTCGAGGGGGCACCCCTGGTGATCGCCGCCAACGGCGGCGAGGTGATCCGCCCGCACCCCAAGTTCCGGGTGATCGCCACCGGCAACAGTGCCGGCGCGGGCGATACGAGCGGACTCTACCAGGGCGTGCTGCGCCAGAACCTGGCCTTCCTGGACCGCTTCCGGGTGGTGCAGGTGTCCTACCCGGACGCGGCGACCGAGCAGGGGTTGATCAGAACCCTGGTGCCGAGTCTCCCCGAGGCCATCGGCGAGAAGATGGTGGCGGTGGCCAACGAGGTCCGCCGGCTCTTCCTGGGCCAGGCGGACACCGGCCAGGCGCTGACCGTGACCCTGTCGACGCGCACCCTGGTGCGCTGGGCAAGGTTGGCGCTGACCTTCAAGGGCGCGCCCCAGCCGCTGGCCTACACCCTCGATCAGGCGTTGACCGCTCGGGCGGAGCCCGAGCAGCGCGAGGCCATCCACCGCATCGCCGCCGATGTCTTCGGCGGCCTGTGGACGGGGACCTCGCAGTGAGCGACTTCGAGCTGTACCGCTACACCCATCCCGACGGCAGCGCCAAGGACTGGGCCTGGAGGGAACAGCCGGGCGTGGGCATGGAGGTCCGCTGGGGCCGCGCGGGGCGCCTCGTACAGCAGGCGACCTACCCCCTCGACCAACGACGCCAGGTCATGCAGCGCGCCCTGGCGAAGCAACGCAAGGGCTACCGCTTCGTCGGCTGGTGCCGGATCGACCCATCGGGGCGACCGGTCGACATGCGCGAGGCGGATGGACCGCAGCGAGAGCGAGCCCCACGGCCGATGACACCGAAACCCGCCAGCACGCCTCCCGTTCCGGGCATCGACCTCTCCCAGGTCGAGACCGGGCGCGAGGACTACTGGTTCTGAGCTCTTTCAACGTTAAGCCGGCAGCGGCGCCCGTGTTCGGCCGCCCGGCCGGCACGTGCGCCCTCCGGCAAGGAGGTCACATGCAGACGATGCCCGTGCTCGACCGCCTGGTAGCGGTCAACCTGGATGTCCGGATCTGGTCCGGACGCAAGAAGCTCACCGCCGAGGACCTGTCCCTCGGCGCCGATGTTCCCCCCGAGGACCTGGTGTCCTTGGGCTCCAAGCGGGTCTGCGACCCGGAGCCGATCAAGGTGTTCCAGCGCCTCAAGCAGCAGGCGGAGCGCCTCTGCCTCACCGGTGGGATGCGCTTCCTGGGTGGCTACGCCATCCCGGAGGAGCGCACCGAGACCGTGGCCGCGGAGCTGGACGCACTGAGCGAGCGATTCGAAAAGGAGCGCGCCACCTTCGTTGCCGGCTACGCGGAAGCCATCGAGGACTGGATCGCACTGCACCCGCAA
>JBGSUY010000368.1:0-4654 GCA_041753195.1 Chromatiaceae bacterium | reverse complement strand
GGCGCAGGGCGCGCCTGGCCCGCCGCACCTCGAGCCCAGTGAAGCGCCACTCCTCGGGTCCGCGGCCCTGGGGGTGCAGCAGACCCTCGGTCACCATCAGGTGCAGGGTGCGGCCGCTGGAGCCGCACAGTTGGGTCAGCTCTGTGAGGGTGACAGTGAGGAATTCGTCGAGCACCATTCCCTGAATGCGTCCGTCGTTCTGTGCCATGTTCGGGTTCCTCGAGCTTAGACGCCCAGCTCGGCGCGGGGGTTGAAGGGAAGCTGCTCGGCCATGTGCTGGTAGACCCGCTTGGCCTCCTCACTGTGAGCCGGGGGCGTGACGATCTCCAGCAACACCAGCTCATCCCCCGGCGGATCCCCCGGGAGGCCACGGCCCTTGAGACGCATCCGCTGACCGCTTTGGGACCCCGCCGGGATCTTGAGGTTCACGGTCCCGCCCAGGGTCGGTACCGCGACGGTGGCCCCCAGGGCCGCCTCCCAGGGGGCGATGGGCAGGCGCAGCAGGATGTCCCTGCCGTCGGGGGTGAAGTGGTGATGGGGGCTGATCTCCACCTCCAGATACAGGTCCCCGGCGGGGCCCCCATGGATCCCTGGGGCCCCCTGACCTGCCAGGCGTATCTGGCGCCCCTGGGTCACGCCGGCGGGGATGCGCAGGTTCAGCGTGCGGCTGTGGGTGGTCACATGCCCATCGGGGCCGATCTCGGGCAGGTCGAGTCGAAGCTGACGGGTGACACCCCGGTAGGCCTGCTCCAGGTCGATGGCGATGCGCGCGCTCTGATCCTGACCGCGTCGCTTGCGGGGCTGCCCGCCCCCGTGCGTGCCGGGCTCGCGAAAAGAGTGACCGAAGATACTGGAGAAGAAGTCGCTGAACTCCGCCGCCTCCTCCGGGCTGAAGTGGAACTCCCGGGCACCGGCGCCCGGCGGCGGCCGGAAGTCCTGTCCCGCCCGCCAGTTGCTGCCCAGGGCGTCATAGGCGGCGCGCTTCTCGGGGTCCTTCAGCACCTCGTTGGCCTCGTTGACCTCCTTGAATCGGGCCTCGGCATCCGGTTCCTTGCTCACGTCCGGATGGTACTTGCGGGCCAGCCGGCGGTAGGCCCGCTTGATGTCGTCCTGGCCGGCGTCGCGGGCCACGCCCAGGGTCTTGTAATAGTCCTTGTATTCCATCGCTGGGCCTCTGGATTGAGGGGCCGCGCCCCGGATCTCGACCCGGGACTGACGGGCTGATTGGGTCCGGGCGGCCCTAGGGGCCGTGGGCCGGCACGGTGCGCCCCTGGGCCCAGGCCCGCAGGGCCTGGATCTGCGCATCCATCATGACCGAAAGGGGTTGGGTCCGATCAAGCTCCGCGAGCAGGGATTCAGTGTCCGGGGGCCGGGTCTCCGCCTCGCCTGCGTAGAGGGCGGAGACCACCGCCTGCTCGATCCCTGCACCAGTGAACCCCTCGCTCGCCTGGGCCAGGCGTTGGAGGTCGAATCCACCCGGGTCCAGGCCCCGGTTGCGCAGGTGGATGGCGAAGATATCCGCGCGCACCAGGGCGTCGGGCAGGTCCACGAAGAAGAGCTCGTCGATGCGTCCCTTGCGGATCAGCTCCGGGGGCAGCCGGGTGACATCGTTGGCGGTGGCCACCAGGAAGACCCGGGTGCGGCGCTCCGCCATCCAGGTGAGCAAGGTCCCCAGGACGCGCCGGCCCAACCCCTCATCCTCGGAGCCCGCGGCGATCCCCTTTTCAATCTCGTCCATCCACAGGCAGCAGGGGGCCATCAGATCCGCGGTGGCCAGTGCCCGGCGCAGGTTCTTCTCCGTCTCGCCGATGTACTTATCGTAGAGCGCGCCGAAATCGAGGCGCAAGAGCGGGACCCCCAGTCGGCCTGCCACTGCCTTGGCGGCCAGGCTCTTGCCGCCCCCCTGCACCCCCAGGAGCAGGATCCCCTTGGGATGATCGCGGGTGCGTGCGGGGTCCAGAAAGGGCGAGCGTCGGCGGTCGACCCAGGCCTTGAGGTTGGCGAGCCCGGCCAGGTCGGCGAAGGAGCGAGTATCGTACTCGTAGGAGACGATACCCTCTGGGCTCAGGAGCTCGTACTTGGCCCGCTTCACCTCCTCCACGTCCTCGGCCGTGATGGCCCCGTCCTTGCGGATGGCATTGCGGATCAGGCGCCGCGCGTCGGACTCGGTGACCCCCAGGAGGTTCCGGGAGAGCTGATCCACCGCCTCCCGGGCCGCCCGGAAGCTGCGCCGTGCCTCGCCGTGCTGCCAGGCCTGGGCCTCCTCCCGGATCAGGGCGAGGATGCGATTGCGGTCGGGGAGTCGGAGCTCGAAGCGGGCGCATAGGTGCCGCAGCTCCGGCGGGACCTCCAGCGCGTGGCTCACCAGGACCAGGGTCCGCGGCAGCTCCCCATAGCCCTGGGCGATCTCTTTAATGAGGCGCAAGTTCAGGGGGTCCCCCAGGAAGGGGTGGAAGTCGAGCAACAGGTAGAGACCGCGCCCGGCGCCGGAGCGCAAATAGCGCAGCATCTGGGTGGGGTCCGCGAGTCGCTGCTCCGCCTCCCCCTCGAGCTCGAGCCGCCTCAAGCCCTCCGTGAGGGTCCAGTGGTGGGCGGGCTCGGCGAGGCGCAGCGCCAGGCTGGCGAACAGGGCGAGGACCCGCGGCTCCTCCACCGACTCGATCAAGACGATCGGGGTATCGGAGCGCAGCAGGAGCTCGAGGTCGTGCAGGTCTGGGGCCATGGATCCGGGTCGCCAGGCACATGGATGTCGCATTCTAGCCCCTGGGCCGGGCCTCGGTTCGTGACGTTCCCGGCCGGTCGCCGGCGACGGGTCCAAGGGCGGGGTGTAAACCGGGGGTGCCTCCCGCGAATGCCCCCGTGACAGAAGTCGCTGCGGCTGCGACCATTGGGGGACTTCCGCACCTGTTTTAGACACCGCTTCCACCGGGGCCCGAGGCCAAGGCCAGCGCTAAGAGACCGACCATGAGCACCAAAGATCACCTGATCGTCTTCGACACCACGCTCCGCGACGGCGAGCAGAGCCCCGGGGCCTCCATGACCAAGGAGGAGAAGGTCCGCATCGCCAAGGCCCTGGAGAAGCTCCGGGTGGACGTAATCGAGGCCGGTTTCCCCATCGCCAGCCAAGGCGACTTCGAGGGGGTCAAGGCGGTGGCCGGCGTCATCAAGGACAGCCGGGTGTGTGGCTTGGCCCGGGCGCTGGATAAGGACATCGACCGGGCGGGGGAGGCCCTGGCCGGGGCCAACGCGGCACGCATCCACACCTTCATCGCCACCTCCCCCATCCACATGGAGAAAAAGCTCCGCATGAGCCCGGACCAGGTCCTGGAGCAGGCGGTGCACGCGGTGCGCCGCGCCCTGCGCTACACGGACGACGTGGAGTTCTCCCCGGAGGACGCGGGTCGCTCCGAGACCGACTTCCTGTGCCGGGTGCTGGAGGCGGTGATTGATGCCGGGGCGCGCACCGTCAACATCCCGGACACCGTGGGCTATAACATTCCCCATCAGTTTGGCAGCCTGATCCGCACCCTGAAGGAGCGGGTGGTCAATGCGGACAAGGCGGTCTTCTCGGTCCACTGCCACAACGACCTGGGGCTCGCCACCGCCAACTCCCTGGCGGCCGTGAGGAACGGGGCCCGCCAGGTGGAGTGCACCATTAACGGCCTGGGGGAGCGGGCCGGCAACGCGGCCCTGGAGGAGATCGTCATGGCGGTGCGGACCCGCCAGGACCTCTTCGACTGCGACGTGCGCCTCGACACCACCCAGATCGTGCCTTGTTCCCGGTTGGTCTCCGGCATCACGGGCTTTCCCGTCCAGCCCAACAAGGCGGTGGTGGGTGCCAATGCCTTCGCCCACGAGTCCGGCATCCACCAGGACGGGGTCCTCAAGAGCCGCGAGACCTACGAGATCATGCGCGCCCAGGACGTGGGCTGGCTGGCCAACCGCATGGTGCTCGGCAAGCACTCCGGGCGTAATGCCTTCCGCACCCGGCTCGAGGAGCTGGGGGTGGTGCTGGGCTCCGAGGAGGAGCTCAATGCCGCATTCTCCCGCTTCAAGGACCTGGCGGACAAGAAGCACGAGATCTTCGACGAGGACCTCCAGGCCCTGGTGACCGATGCCAACCTGGACGCCGCCAACGAGCGCGTCAAACTGGTCTCCATGCGGGTGTGCTCCGAGACCGGGGAGATCCCGAGGGCGGAGGTGGTGCTGACCCTGGACGGGGAGGAGGAGCCCGGTGTCTCCATCGGGAGCGGCCCGGTGGACGCCACCTTCAAGGCCATCGAGTCCATCGTCGACAGCGGCACCATCCTCAAGCTCTACTCGGTGAACGCCATCACCAGCGGCACGGATGCCCAGGGGGAGGTGACGGTGCGACTCGAGAAGAGCGGGCGCATCGTCAACGGCCAGGGGGCGGACACCGATATCGTCATCGCCTCCGCCAAGGCCTACATCAACGCCTGCAACAAGATCCTCCAGCCCGCCCAGCGCGCCCACCCCCAGAACGGCGACGTCTAGGGGGACTGGGGTATGGAGGAGGCCCGCCGTCATGCCTATCTGCGGGCCATGGGGGTCACCCCCTGGGTCCAGCGCCGGGACGAGTGCCGCGGGCCGGCCACGGACCTGGCTCCGGGCCCGGGTCCCGGGCCCCGCGTCG
>JBGSUY010000367.1:0-3024 GCA_041753195.1 Chromatiaceae bacterium | reverse complement strand
ACTGTCCCGGCGCCCCGCTGCTCCCGTCGTCGCCGGCGGCCGGCGACGCCGACAGCTCCAGGTCGAAATAGGTCTTGAGAACGCGGCCCATCTCGGGGGTCACCGCATCCGGGGCGTCCGCCGCGAAGCGCCGCTCGATGGCCAGCCGTTGTTCGGGGGTTTCGTAGCGGATCTTGAGCTTCACCTGCCCGTCCTTGGGGACCGCGTCGCCGCCGAGGACGAACTGCTTCGTCTCGGCCTGCATGGCGGCGAGAAGCTCGGCCCTCTGGACGTCCGACAGCTCGATGGGGCGGGCCTCGTCCTTGACCTCCGTGGTGCACTTGGCGTCCGTGCACTCGAGCCTGTGCCGCACGGTGCCCCCGTCTGCGTCCTTGGCACTGAAGAAGAGGTAGAGGTATTCGTCCGCGGCCGCGGACGAGGCCACGGTGGACGCGATCAGCAGGGCGGAGAGGGTGGCAAGGATTCTCTTCATGTTCACCTCCTAGGCAGTGGATGGTTGCGGGGGCAGCAGGGGCACCGGGTGGCAAAAGTGGGCGTGCGCGAGGACCCTTCCGGACGAGGCGCGATGGCGGCATCCCTACTTCAGGCAGTCGGGCACCTGAAACTGGTCGCTCAGACCGTAGAGCTCGTCGAAGGCGCCGTCGCAGTCGCTGTCGCGAATCACATAGTTGCGGCTCGGGTCGGTGCCCCCGGCGGGGCCGGACGCCAGGCTCCAGGCCCACAGTCCGCCCTTGGTGGTCATGCTGAAGATGCTGTCACCCGCGCTGTTGCGATAGCGCCGGATCTGGGTCTCCTTGGTGCCGTCACCGTCACCGTCCGCCTCCTCCTCGGCGTAGAGCAGGAAGCCCGTGAGGTCGGGGGGGCTCCATACCCCACCCTTCGCCACGGCGGGTCCCGTCGTACAGCACAGAAGCACCCATGCTAGCGCGGCCCAGACGGCAGCCGAGGACCTCGGAGTGACTGGACTCCAGTGCCGGTATAGGATCGCCATGGATCGAGTCTCCTGTCGTGAGATTGCAATCAGCCGACCGCGCCGCCCGGACATCCGCCCCCCGTGGGCGCCGCACCCCTGGGGATCCGCGGGACTCTCTGAGGTCGGCTCGACCGACACAGGGCGTTTATTCTCCCCGAAAAATCCGACCCTGGGCAGCAAAAAAGAGCCCCGCGTGGGTTGCGGGGCCTGAAGGGCGCGGCGGCATCCCTGCCGCCTTTGGAGCACGGTGGCCGACGAAGGACCGGCGCCACGCACGCGCTGGCGAACACTCGATCCTGGGGCCGTCGTCGCTGGGCACCCGAAGGGGAGCCGGGGCCCAGGACAAATTCCTCCTGGACGTGAGCGGCAGTCTGCTTGCTTCGATCTCGGCGGGCTGGCGCTGCCCCCATCGCACGCCGACCCGTGACGTCCCTCACCCGACGAAACGTGGCGATTAGCCGCCGCACGGTGGCCCATGGTGCGTTGGACTCTAACCCAAGCCGCCTTAAGGGAACCTTAAGCGCGCCCGTCAGGGGAGAAAAAAAGCAGGCGTCGCCCTATTCCAGGTGACCGGACTGATGGATCGGATAGGGATGGACCGGCAAGCAAAGGTCCTTCGGTCACCGGCCGAAAGGCCGCCGCCAAGCCGGGGACGCGCGGCCCCACCTCAGGCCACCACCACCACAGTGAAAGGAGCAGTACCCACTCCGGGCGCTGGGCGTCATGCCTGGCGCACAAAAAAAGGCCCGGACAGCGCTGTCCGGGCCTGGTGTCAAGCTTCGGGGACTTGCGTCCCCGGGGTGAGTGAGGCGGCTACCTCAACGACCGGTGATCTGGTCGTGGCAGGAATTGCAGCCGCGCGAGACGTGCTGGCTACGCTCGTGGAAGCTGGTGAAGCTCGCCGACTCGCTGCCGTGACAGCTATTGGCGCAAGTCGAGGTGCCGCTGGAGTTCACGGTCCATCCGATCGTGCTCCGCACCCGGTAGCCGAGCTGGCCCTTCAGATCCATCCTGGCGGGTCCGCCGGTCATGCCGCCCACGCTGTGGCAGGTACCGCAGGTGCTGTTGGCACCCAGAGAGTTGGCCTGCGGCTCCACCCCGTGGTTGATGGTCTGGTAGGTATGGACTGCAACCACTTCGGTGCCCGCCGGAGCCCTCTGGTCCTGAGGGTCGGGGCAGACCACATCCGGATTCTGACCCAAGCCCTCGGCGACCGAGCGGCAGAAGCTACCGGTGCGGAAGAACTCGAAGGTGGACTGCGGGATCAGGCTGTTGACCGGCACCTCGGGATTATTCACCGAGACGTTACGTGCGAGCTTGCCCCAGTGCTCCTTCATCGGGTAGATCTTCGCCGCTGCGAGGCTAGCGCCGCTCACCCGCGTGGAGGCGTTCTCCGGGTTCGGATTCGGGCGGCCCATGACGTAGGCCTGAGTGCCGGAGGGCAGGTTGAGCGCTGTCGCCATGGTACCCGGCAGCGTCTTGCGCGGCGTGTTGGTCAGCGTCTCGGTCAGGAAGTACACCTGGCTGGTCCCGTCGAACCACTGGTAGGTCGGGGTGACGGGTACCGGCGGGGTGGCCGTGCTGCTCTTGATCTCGTTCGGCAGCCAGCCGCCGCGGCCGTTGCAGGCGGTCTGAGTCACGTGCGGTGCCTGCCAGTCGCGGGCGATCTCCGTCGCGGTGCCCTTGGCGTAGCGCGGGATGTGGCAGGTCTGACACGCCACTTTGTTGGTGTGCCGCGTCAACCTCGCCGCGGATACCAAGTTGCTGCTCGACACGTTGTTATGCACCGTGGTCGCGTTGTGGCAGCCGGCGTTATCGCAGGTGAGGCGCGTGGCATGGTCGTTCGCCCGCAGGTCGAGACCGCGGCCGCGGACGCGGTGCGTCGTGGGCCGGCCAGTGTCGTTGACCGTGGGCGTGTCGTCGACGTTGTGGCACTGCGAGCAGGCCATATTGGACCCATTGGTCGCCATGTGTCGGTCGAGCGTGAGATCGGTGCTGGCGATGTTGGACGTCGACAGGTCACCGCGCTTGGCGCCGTTGGCGCCCGCCGC
>JBGSUY010000366.1:0-16034 GCA_041753195.1 Chromatiaceae bacterium | reverse complement strand
GCTCGACGCCGCTCGGCAGCGAGGCGGGCGGCCTCACGCTGGCCAACGGCGGCCAGCTCCTCAGCGGACGGCAGCGGGCTTGAGCCAGGGAATTTGATCGAGCGGGGTGGCTCCGGTGAGGTAGTCCTTGTCGGCGAGTCGGGGCTCGGGTTCATGGGCCTGGTCTCTCGGTTGGTTGGCCCGCAGGGCCTGAAGACGGTTGATGAAGGTCGCGTCCCAGCTCTTGCGCGCCTCCCCGGTGTCGGTCCAGTAGACGAGGAATTCGTCGATCTGGGCCTCCACCCAGTCGCGGGACATCCCGTGCTTGGCGGCCCAGGCGAACACCCGTTCGCCGGGTCGCCAGTCCCGGGGGATGGGGGTTGCCCTCCTCCTGCGATCATTTGGTCGTTTTGGGCGGGGCGCCGTGTCGTCGCCACACACTGACGGTTCACTTTCGGTTCTATGACGGTTCAATTGACGGTTCGGGTCCGTCTCTCGGACTACCGTTAGTCCGTCTGCCGGACTACCCGGTCCGTCTGGCGGACTACCTTGGTCCGTCTTCCGGACTACCGTCCCCCGGACTAGTCCGTCTCCCGGACTGGCAACTGGTCCGGCAAACGGACCGCCCACCGGTCCGCCCGGCGAACTACCGCGTTCGCTTCCGAGACCATCTCCGCGCGTGCTTCCCTCGCCGTTCCGTGCGACGCGCGGACTACCCAGTGCAACCCCGGGTCCCTCGATGAGCAGCCGGTACCGGGTCGACTTGCCGCTCCCGCCCCGGTCCCTGACTATGAGATGAGCGTCCTCAAGCCCTATCAGGGCGAGCGCGACCGTGCTGCGCACCAACCCTGTCATTTCGGTCAAGTGCGTGAGCGAGGGCCAGCATGTCCCACCGTCGTCGGCGCGCTCGGCAAGCGCCAGGATCACGAGCTTTTGCGGTGGCGGAACCTGCAACGCCCAGGCCCAATCTCGTGCAAAGCGGCTCAACTCAGGCGGTCCTGTCGAAGGCTCTGGACCCGTGAGACAAGACGGGGACGCCTACGCGGGGCCGCGGTAACCACGCGCAGATGCGAAGCCATCGAACTCGGGAAGCCAACCAAGGGCGCGTTCGTCGAGGGGGCCTGCAGGGCCGCGGTGGGTCGGCTACCAACTGTCGCGCCGCCTTCGCCGCGCAGTGACGAGTGCCGGGGCGTCGGCGTCTGCCCCTCGAACACAGGGACCGAGTATGTGTTAGCCGATGGCAGCGGCGCGGGGCTTGGTGATCGCCTCGCCGGGTATGGCGCCTCGTCGATCGTGCGTCGTACCGAAAGCCTGTTGCATCGCTCGTACCTGGGTGTACAGTGGTCCCCCCCCTCGTGCGCGGGGCGCTGAATCGACTCGCATGTCAGCACTTGCGGCACCCCCGGTGTCGGCGCAGTGGCCGAGGAGCGGGGCGATCTGAGCCTCTACCCACCTGCGGGCCATGCCTCGCTGCGCACCCAGTCAACGACACTTTCACTGGGGCGCCGGTCGGACGGGACGGCGACCAGAGGCGCTCCGCGGTCGGTTGAACCTGCTGCCGGTATCTGGCGTCGGCGCCGCCCGATCACGGTTCAATCAATCGCCGTATCGAAGCCGTCTTGCGAACTGCCGGTGCCGTCCAACGAACCTGATCCGCCAGACGGCTGCCGTCTCCCGTACTACCCGACACGCCCGCTTCCAGGCCGTCGAGCAGTAGCCGATAGCGGGTGAGCCCGGCGAAACCGCCCCGCTCCGCGACAATCAACTGTGCGGCCTCCAACGCATCCAGCACCTTGGCCATCCGCCGCTTGCTCAGCTCGGTCATGCGCCCCAACGGTCCCGGCGAACGGGTGAAGCACTCGCGGTGGTCATCGGCATGCTCGGCCAACGGTCGGGGCAACGGGTCCTCCGCGACCTGAGTGGCATCCATCGTCTTGGTCATGGCGGCGTCGGTCCTCTCTGTGAACGCATTTACCCTGGGTTGGGCCGCGCCTGGTAATCGACCTGGCGGTCGCCACCAGCAGCGCCGTTGTAGGGCGGCAGCGGCAGCCGCCTGATGGGGATCACGGCCGCCGGGCTATTTCAGACAGCGCGGCGCCGGCCGCCGGAGGCGCGATAGAAATAGGTCGGTCTGGGCACCGGCGGGTGCGTCTTTCGGCGAATCGGCTGCGCGACGGGCACGTACCGTTTGGATGGCAGCGTCAGTGTGGGTTCACTGACCGTTGTAAGCCGCGCCTTCCTGGCCTAAGGGTAAGGTCTGAAGACACAAACCATGCGGGTGAAAGAGCTCACTGTACGGGCTTATTACGGGGTTGACTTCTGCGAGGTTCTGCCGCGGAGACAGAATCTCGGTGTTGATGCATCTCGAAGGCGAGATGCCACCATGGACGCCATGGGCGCTTAACCGGGGATTTTGAGGCGAGCCAGTTCGGGAACGGTTCTCCACTCCCGCGAGAACCTAATGGGGGTGGGGCAACGAACGGGGGAGCGGGTTCGCGTAGACGAACATCCGCACGACGACACTTCACATGGGGCCCACGACATGTGGCGCGCGCCGCGACGTGGCCTTCCGCAAGCCGTATCCGAGGCTACCCGACTGATGGCACCAGGGAATAGCGGCCCGGGGGACTTTTTTCCTATGGGGGGACACAATGGGGGGACACAAATGAAAAGGGGGCACTTGGCCCCCTTTCGTTTCGTCTTTAACTGTTTGTTTTTATTGGTCGGGGCGAGAGGATTTGAACCTCCGACCACCTGAACCCCATTCAGGTGCGCTACCAGGCTGCGCTACGCCCCGGGTGGACGGGAAAGGTTACGTCTTGACGCTCGATGTGTCAATGAAGTGCGGTCGAAAGGGCGGCCCAGACCAATCAGCGGCGCAGGACCTGGAGGATCTCCTCGAGCTCGAGCCGCATCTGGCGCAAGACCTGGTGGGTCTGGGACTGGTCATGCTTGGCGTTTTCGCCGCTCAGTTGTTGGCGGGCGCCGGTGATGGTGAAGCCCTGGTCGTAGAGCAGGCTGCGGATCTGGCGCACCATCAACACATCGTGTCGCTGGTAGTAACGCCGGTTGCCGCGCCGCTTGGCGGGCTTAAGCTGCGGAAACTCCTGCTCCCAGTAGCGCAGCACGTGGGGCTTGACCCCACACAGCTCGCTCACCTCGCCAATGGTGAAGTAGCGCTTCCCCGGGATGGGGGGCAGCTCGCCGCTCCCTGCCTCGTCTTCGCTATCGCTCGTGCCCAGCATAGGATTCCACCCGCGCTTTGAGCTTTTGACCCGGACGGAAAGTTACGACTCGACGGGCAGTTATGGGGATCTCCTCACCGGTCTTCGGGTTGCGACCCGGCCGCTCCTTCTTCTCCCTCAGGTCGAAATTCCCGAATCCTGACAGCTTCACTTGCTCGCCGCGCTCCAGGGCGCTGCGGATCTCCTCGAAAAACATCTCCACGATGTCCTTCGCCTCGCGCTTGTTGAGCCCAAGCTCGTCGAATAGATGCTCAGCCATGTCGGCTTTGGTCAACGCCATATCGCTAGTCCCTCAAACGTGCACCCAGCTCTGACTGGAGACGGTTCAAGACCCGCGCAACCGCCCCCTCTACCGCGTCATCCGTAAGTGTCTGAGAAGAAGCTTGTAAAATCAATCCTAAGGCGAGACTTTTTCTGCCCGAATCTATGCTCTCCCCCGCATAAACGTCAAAGAGCAGCAGGTCGCGCAGCAAATCTGGGAGCGCAGAGCGCACGCAGCCCTCTACTGCGGCAAACGGAATCGCCTCATCGAGCACCAACGCCAGGTCGCGGCGGATCGCCGGATAGCGCGAGATGGGGGTGAAACGGGGCAGCTCTCCCGTGTTCAAAGCGGCCAGATCCAGCTCGAACAGGTAGGCGTCTCCCGCCAGGTCCAGATCCCTGACTAGGCCCGGATGCAGCATGCCGATGAGCCCTACGGGCCGGTCCTCGGCCTCGACTCGCGCGGTCTGGCCGGAATGCAGCGCGGGATGTTCCCCGGGGACGAAGCGGAAGCGCTCCGGCGCACCGCCGAGCGCCAGGATGGCCTCAAGGTCGGCCTTGAGATCGAAGAAGTCCGCCGTCCGGCTGGGCTGGCCCCACTGCTCCGCTGCCACGCCGCCGATCACCAGGGCGCCGACCCCCGGTTCCTGGCGCAGGCCATCAGGACCGGGCACGAAGCGCAGGCCGGTCTCGAAGATGCGTACCCGCTCCTGCTGGCGGGCCTGGTTGTAACGAGCGGTCTGGAGCAGCCCGGGCCAGAGGGAAAGACGCATGACCGAGAGGTCCGCACTGATGGGATTGGCCAGGCGCAGCCCCTCGACACGCGGCTCCAGCCGGGCCTGGAGCTCGGGACTCACGAAGCTGTAGGTGATGACCTCCTGGAAACCACGCCCTACCAGGGCGAGGCGCAACCGGTCCAGGTCGAGCGCGCCCTCGGGCGGGGTCTTGGGAAGCACCGCCGAGGGGTGGTGACTGATGGGGATGCGGTCGTAACCATGGATGCGCCCGATGTCCGCGATCAGGTCCACCTCGTGGACCAGGTCGAAGCGGGCGCTCGGTGGCGTCACCCGCCAGCCGCCCGTCTCCGGGACCACCTCCATGCCAAGCCGTCCGAGGATTGCCCCGATGGTCTCGGCGGACAGCGGCAGACCCAGGATGCGCTCACAGCGCTCGGCGCGGAGTGCGAGGGGGTCGCGCCGGGGTCGGTGGGACTCCGAGGCCAGGTCAAGAACCGGACCCGCGTCACCGCCGGCGATCTCCAGCAGCAGACGGGTGGCCCGCTCTATGGCGCGGACCTGGAGCTCCGGATCGACCCCCCGCTCGAAGCGGTGAGAGGAATCGGTGTGCAGGCCGTGCCGGCGGGCCTTGCCGGCGATGGCAGCGGGCGCGAAGAAGGCGCTTTCGAGCAGGACGTCCCGGGTATCGGCACTCACCCCACTGGCGCTGCCCCCCATGATCCCCGCCAGGGCCAGGGGACCGCTGGCGTCGGCGATCACCAGGGTGTCCGGGCTCAGGGTTAGCGCCTCGCCGCCGAGCAGGACGAGCCGCTCGCCGGGCTCGGCCATGCGGACGCGAATCTCGCCGCTCAGGCGCGCCAGATCGAATCCGTGCATGGGCTGACCGAGCTCGATCAGCACATAGTTGGTCACGTCCACCACCGGGCTAATGGCGCGGATGCCGCTGCGGCGCAGGCGCTCGCGCATCCAGAGCGGGGTCTCGGCGCTCGGATCGATGCCATGAATGACCCGGCAGGAGTAACGGGGACAGACCTCCGGGGCCAGCAGGCGCACCGGGAAGCGGGAATCGAGGGTGGCCGGGACCGGCTCGATGACCACGGGGGTCAGGTCCAGGCGGTTGATCGCCGCCACCTCCCGGGCCAGACCGGCGATGGACAGACAATCCCCCCGATCGGGGGTCAGATCCACCTCGATGCACGCATCGTCCAGGTCCAGCCAGGCGCGGACGTCATCCCCCACGGGGGCGTCGGCGGGCAGGGGCAGGATACCCTCGGACGACTCGGCCAGACCCAACTCCTTGGCCGAGCAAATCATGCCGAAGGACTCAACGCCACGCAGCCTGGCCCGCTTGATCCGCAGCTCGCCGGGAAGCTCGGCGCCCACCAGGGCCACCGGTACTTTCATCGACGGGGCGACGTTGGAGGCCCCGCAGATGATCTGCAGGGGCTCCCCCTGCCCCACCTGGACCGAGCAGACGCGCAGCTTTTCGGCGTCCGGGTGGGGCATGACGGATTCTACACGGCCGATCACGACCCCACTGAAGGGTGGGGCCGCCGGCTCCACGGCATCTACCTCCAGCCCCGCCATGCTGAGCTGGTCGGCGAGGGTCCGGGTGTCGATGGGGGGATTGACCCACTCCCGCAGCCAGGACTCACTAAACCGCATTTTCGAGCTCCCTAGGCACTCTCCTTCTCACCGTGGGCACCGAGCCCCACACCGCGGCCCCCGAACCCGACGCGTCACTCCAGGGACGGCAGTTTGCGCCGATGCCGCGCGACGCACGGGACAGAGCGCTCCATGTCAGAAGCGCCACAACTGCAACCTCGCCCTTCATTCGCGTTTACTTGCGTTCATTCGTGGACTCACTCTCATTCTTCGCCAGTTGATCACGCGAATTGCCTTAGGAAGCGCAGGTCGTTCTCAAAGTACAGCCGGATGTCGTCGATCCCGTAACGCAGCATCGCCAGCCGCTCCACCCCCATGCCGAAGGCGTAGCCGAGGTAGCGCTCCGGGTCTATTCCTACCTGCTTGAAGACCTCCGGATAGACCATGCCGCAACCGAGCACCTCCAGCCAGCCGGTCTGTTTGCACACCCGGCAGCCCGAGCCGCCGCACATGACGCACTGGATATCCACCTCTGCCGAGGGCTCCGTGAAGGGGAAATAGGAGGGCCGGAAACGGAGCCTCAAGTCCCGCTCGAAGAAGTTAGTCAGGAAGTTGTAGAGCACACCCTTGAGGTCTGAGAAGCTGACCTGCTCATCCACCAGGAGCCCCTCCACCTGATGAAACATGGGGGTATGGGTCAGGTCAGAGTCGCAGCGATAGACGCGCCCCGGGGCTATGACCTTGAGCGGCGGCGGCTGCTCCGCCATGACCCGGATCTGGACCGGCGAGGTGTGTGTGCGCAGCAGGAGGTTGGCGTCGAAATAGAAGGTGTCGTGCATGGCCCGGGCCGGATGATGCTCCGGGATATTGAGGGCCTCGAAGTTGTGATAGGGGGTCTCGGCTTCCGGACCCTCGGCGACCGCAAACCCGGCATTGGCGAAGAACCGCTCGATCCGCCGCAGCGTGCGGGTGATGGGGTGAAGCCCTCCGGGGCGCTGTCCGCGGCCGGGCAGGGTGACATCGATGCGCTCGCCGGCCAGACGGGCGGACAGGGCCGCCGCCTCAAGCACGCCCTTGCGGACATCGAGTGCCTGTTGCAGCTCGTCCTTGACCCTGTTGATCAGGGCACCGGCGGCCGGCCGCTCCGCCTTGGGCAGACTACCGAGCTGCTTGAGACGCCCGGTCAACTCGCCGCTCTTGCCAAGGTAGCGCACCCGCACCTGGTCGAGGAGCGCCAGGTCGGAAGCCTCGGCGATGGCCGCCAAGGCGGTCGAGCGCAGGGGATCGAGGGCGATATGAATCTGTTCGGTCACTGAACACCCTGCGGTTCAATAAGGTCGACCACCATAGGAGCGCCGCCCTGCCGCCACCGGGCGCCCTTCCGACAGGCCCTGGTCAACGTCGCATCGCGCTCTTACGGTACCCTCCTCGCGACGGGGCCAAAAAGAAAGGGAAAGACCGGGGCCTTTCCCTTCCCTTTCACCTCGAGCCCTGCTCGCAGTTTCGGGGGGCAGGTCCCAAGCTGGTTCCAAGCCGGTCCCAATCAGGCGGCGAGGGCAGACTTGGCCTTCTCCGCCAGGGCGCTGAATGCGACCCCGTCGTGGTAGGCGAGATCCGCAAGCATCTTGCGGTCCAACTCGACCCCAGCCTTTTTCAGGCCGTTGACGAGGCGACTATAGGAGAGGCCATTCTCGCGGGCGCCTGCGTTGATACGGGCGATCCAAAGGGCGCGGAACTGGCGCTTTTTCTGCCGGCGGTCGCGGTAGGCGTACTGACCCGCCTTGATGACTGCCTGCTTGGCGACGCGGAACACCTTGCTGCGGGCGCCGTAGTAGCCCTTGGCCAGCTTGAGGATCTTCTTGTGACGGGCGTGCGCGATAACGCCCCGTTTGACTCGTGCCATGGAGGTTCTCCGGAATCAGGTGCGGCTAGCAATAAGGGATCATCCGCAGGGCGGCCTTCACATCCGAGGCGTGGATATAGCCGGGTGCGCGCAGCTGGCGCTTCCGCTTGGTCGTCTTCTTGGTCAGGATGTGGCGCCGGTGGGACGCGTTGCACTTGATACCGGAGGCGGTGCGCGTGAAGCGCTTGGCCGCCCCTCGGTTTGTCTTCAGCTTGGGCATGGATGCTTACTCCGCTATTTGACTAATGTTTACTTCTTCTTGGGACCCAGCACCATGACCATCTGGCGTCCTTCCATCTGGGGCTGCTGCTCCACGATGCTGAACTCGGCCAGGTCGCCCTCCACGCGCTTGAGTAGCTCCAGCCCAAGCTCGCGGTGCGCATGCTCGCGCCCGCGAAACCGCATGGTGACCTTGGCCTTGTCCCCTTCGCTTAGGAAACGCGTCAGGTTGCGTAGCTTGACCTGATAGTCCCCCTCGTCCGTCCCTGGGCGAAACTTGATCTCCTTGATCTGAACCTGCTTCTGCTTTTTCTTGGCCTCGTTCAGCTTCTTCTTCTGGTCGAAGCGGAACTTGCCGTAATCCATAAGCCGGCAGACCGGAGGCTCCGCGGTGGGTTGGATCTCCACGAGGTCCAATACCGCCTCCTCGGCCATCTCCAGGGCCTCTCGCGTCTTGACCACTCCGATCTGGGAGCCGTCCGCGCCGATCAGTCGAATCTCGGGGACCGTAATCTCCCGATTGACGCGGTTTCTCTTTGGTGCAGCGATTGCAGTTTCTCCTCAAGGATCCGAAACACTCCATCCCTGGCTCATGGGCCGATCGTCGATCGATCGCGGTCGGCCGCGTGAAGCCTGCACCCGCCCTGGCACAGACCCAATGTGAGCATGTCAAGAGCGGGCCTCGCGAGTCAGGGCTCGGGGAGACACCCGCCGTTGCGCGGTCAGTGTGACGGAGCCAGACCCCGACTCGCGACCTCCGCCTCCAGTCGCGCCACCAGCGCATCGAGCCCCAGAGACCCGAGGTCCTTGCCCGACCGATCCCTAACCGATACCTGACGACTCTGAACCTCACGGTCCCCAACCACCAGAAGGTAGGGCACCCGCTGGAGGGTGTGCTCGCGGATTTTAAAGCCGATCTTCTCGTTCCTCAAGTCCGACTCGGCACGGAAGCCCTTTGCACGCAAGGTCTTAGCCACCTCGGTGGCAAACTCCGCCTGGCGGTCGGTGATGTTCATGATCATCGCCTGTACCGGCGCCAACCACAGGGGCAAGAGCCCCGCATAATGCTCGATCAGGATCCCGATGAAACGTTCCACCGACCCCAGAATGGCCCGGTGGATCATCACCGGTACCTGCTCGCTATTGTCTCCGGCGATATAGCGGGCGCCGAGACGCCCCGGCATGGAGAAGTCCACTTGGATGGTGCCGCACTGCCAGGCCCGCCCGATGCTGTCGTGCAGGGTGAACTCGATCTTGGGGCCATAGAAGGCCCCCTCGCCCGGCTGAATGCGGAACTCAAGTCCCTTGTCTCGCAGTGCCTTGTCCAGGGCCGCCTCGCCCTTGTCCCACAGATCATCGCTGCCGACCCGCTTCTCGGGCCGGAGCGACAGCGCCAGGACGATCTGATCGAACCCGAAGTCCCGATAAGTCTCGAAGACCATGTCGATCAGGGTCGCCACCTCCGCCTGAAGCTGATCCTCGGTGCAGAAGATGTGGGCATCGTCCTGGGTGAAGCGGCGCGCCCGCATCAGCCCATGGAGGGTACCGGAGGGCTCGTTGCGGTGCACCACCCCGAACTCGGCAATCCGCAGGGGCAAGTCCCGGTAGCTCTTCAAGCCCTGGTTGTAGAGCTGGATGTGCCCCGGGCAGTTCATGGGCTTGATCGCGAAGTCGTGGTCGTCCAGGTGGGTGGTGAACATGCCCCCGGCGAACTTGTCCCAGTGCCCCGAGCGCTCCCACAGCGAGCGGTCCAGCACCTGGGGGGTCTCCACCTCCTGGTAGCCATACTGCTCGAGCTTCTCGCGCATGTACTGCTCGGCCAGCCGATAGATGATGCGCCCCTTGGCATGCCAGAAGGCCATGCCCGGGGCCTCGTCCTGGAAGTGGAAGAGGTCCTGCTGCTTGCCGATCCGTCGGTGGTCCCGGCGCTCTGCCTCCTCGATGCGGTGCAGATAGGCATCGAGCTCCTTCTTGTCCCTCCAGGCGGTCCCATAGATGCGCTGGAGCATGGGGTTCCTGGAGTCCCCCCGCCAGTAGGCCCCGGCCACCTTCATCAGCTTGAAGCCGTCACCCAGCTTGCCTGTGCTGGGCAGGTGGGGGCCGCGACAGACATCGAACCAATCCCCCTGGCGATAGATCGAGACCTCCTCGCCGGCGGGGATGATGTCGTCGATGATCTCGACCTTGTAGGTCTCGCCCAGGTCCGCGAAGGTCTGCTTGGCCTGCTCCCGATCCCACACCTCGCGCACGAGGGGCAGATCGCGCTTGACGATCTCGTGCATGCGCGCCTCGATGCGCTCCAGGTCGTCGGGGGTGAAGGGCTCGTCCCGAGCGAAGTCGTAATAGAAGCCGTTCTCGATGGCGGGCCCGATGGTGACCTGCGTGCCCGGGTAGAGCTCCTGGACCGCCTGGGCCATCACATGGGCCGCGTCGTGGCGCAGGAGCTCCAGCGCGTCCGCCTCGTCCTTGGCGGTGACGATGGCTAGGGACGCGTCTTGATTGATAACGAACGTGGTATCCACCAGCCGGCCGTTGAAACGCCCGGCAAGGGCGGCCTTGGCCAGACCTGGACCGATAGCTGCGGCCACCTGATGCACGCTCACCGGGCCAGCGAAGGCGCGGACCGAGCCGTCGGGAAGGGTAACGGATGGCATGGGAATGTCCTTACCTGTCAGTGGTGATCGATACCAGGGATCACGTGACCCAATCAGACCGTGTCAGGGACTGGAGACGCCGTCGCCAGCCACCGAAGACCGCAACCGCTCAAATGAAAAACCGCCAGCCCGCGAGCGGCGCTTTCAGCCGGGTACCGGCGGACCGAAAGCTTAGCCCTAAAGGCCGACGGCTCGATTATTGGTAGGCGCGATTGGACTCGAACCAACGACCCCCACCATGTCAAGGTGGTGCTCTAACCAACTGAGCTACGCGCCTGTCGCCGAAAGCGCATCACTATACAGTCAGGGACTCGCCCGTCGCAAGTGGGTTGTTTCGCACCTGAGGGAGGCGCGGGACGGAACCGTAACATTGCGGCGTGCCGCGCCTATACTCGGCCGATCAAGTGCAAGAATTCAGCGACCGGCCCCCATGACCACCATCCGAGAATCCGACTTCGTCCAGAGCATCGCCGACGCCCTGCAGTACATTTCCTACTACCACCCCGCCGACTATATCCAGGCGCTTACCACCGCCTACGAGGGGGAAGAGTCCCCAGCCGCCCGGGACGCCATGGCCCAGATCCTGGTGAACTCGCGGATGTGTGCCGAGGGGCACAGGCCCATCTGTCAGGACACCGGCCTGGTGGTGGTCTTCCTCAGGGTCGGCATGGAGGTGCGATGGGACACGGCGCACAGCGCGCAGGACCTGGTCGACGCGGGGGTACACCGTGCCTACACCCATCCGGACAACGTGCTGCGCGCCTCCATGGTCTCACCCCCCATCGGGGAGCGCCGCAACACCGGGGACAACACCCCGGCGGTGGTCCATGTGGAGCTGGTCCCCGGGGACCGGGTGGAGGTGCGCCTCGCCGCCAAGGGGGGCGGCTCGGAGAACAAGTCCCGGTTCACCATCCTGAACCCAAGCGACGACCTGGTGGACTGGGTGCTCAAGACAGTACCGACGATGGGGGCCGGCTGGTGCCCCCCGGGGATGCTCGGGATCGGCATCGGCGGCTCCAGCGAGAAGGCCATGCTGCTCGCCAAGGAGGCCCTGTTGGAGCATATCGACATCCATGAGCTGAAGGCGCGCGGGCCCTCAGACCCCATCGAGGCCCTCCGTTTGGAGCTTTACGAGAAGGTCAACGCACTCGGCATCGGGGCCCAGGGGCTCGGGGGTCTCACCACTGTGCTCGATGTGAAGATCCGCACCTTCCCCACCCATGCCGCCTCCCTGCCGGTGGCCCTGATCCCCAACTGTGCCGCCACCCGGCACATCGCGTTCACCCTGGACGGCTCGGGCCCGGCGGAGCTGACACCGCCCCGCCTCACCGACTGGCCGAGCATCGCCTACGACGCCACCGCTGGCGCACGCCGCGTGGACCTGGACACCGTCACTCGGGAGGGGATCGCCACCTGGCGGCCGGGCGAGCGGCTGCTGCTCAGCGGGCGGCTGCTCACGGGACGGGACGCCGCCCACAAGCGCATCGTGGACCTGTTGAACAGTGGCGAAGGGCTGCCTCCGGGTGTCGACCTGCGCGGGCGCTTCGTCTATTACGTCGGGCCGGTGGATCCAGTCCGCAATGAGGTGGTGGGCCCAGCCGGCCCCACCACCGCCACCCGCATGGACAAATTCACCGAGCAGCTGCTGAGCCAGACCGGACTTATCGGCATGATCGGCAAGGCCGAGCGGGGGCCAGCCGCCATCGAGTCCATTCGTCGCCACGGGGCCGTCTACCTCATGGCGGTCGGTGGGGCCGCGTTCCTGGTGGCCAAGGCCATCCGCAGCTCCCGGGTGGTCGCCTTTGAGGACCTGGGGATGGAGGCCATCCGCGAATTCGAGGTGCAGGACATGCCAGTCACCGTCGCGGTGGACAGCCGGGGCTCGTCGGTCCACCAAACCGGCCCAGCGGAGTGGCGTCTGCGCATCGGCAGGATCCCGGTGAGCGTCGAGGCCTGAGCCATGATCACCTACCGCGCCTTTCGCATCCATCGGGATGCGCTTGGCCACCACGCCGGCATCGAGGAGCTTCCCAGGCCAGAGCCCGCCGAGGGGGAGGTCCTGGTCCGACTCAGCCATTCCAGCGTCAACTACAAGGACGCACTCGCGGGCACCGGACGGGGCAAGATCCTCAAAACCTTCCCCCTGGTGGGCGGGATCGACGGGGCTGGAGTGGTAGAGGCGTCGCGGAATGCCCGCTTCCGTGAGGGAGATGCCGTGCTGGCCACCGGCTGGGGCCTCTCCTTTGATCACGACGGAGGCTATGCCGAGTATCTTTGCTGCCCGGCGGACTGGCTGGTGCCCATCCCCGCAGGGCTCGACCCCTACACCGCCATGATCCTCGGTACCGCCGGGTTCACGGCCGCCCTTGCCATCCATCGGATGCAGGTCAATGGACAGACACCCGAGCTGGGACCCGTTTTGGTGACCGGCGCAAGCGGGGGTGTGGGCTCCCTGACCATCGCCATGCTCGCACGGCTCGGCTACGAGGTAGCCGCGGTCTCCGGCAAACCGGCCCTCTCGGACTGGCTCCGGGGTCTCGGGGCTGCCCAGATACTTGGGCGAGACGCCCTCGCCGATGCCAAGCGCCCCCTGGAGCAGGCCCGCTGGGGCGGCGCCATCGACAACGTCGGCGGCGAGCTGCTGGCCCAGATCACCCGCACGGTGGTACCCAACGGCAACATCGCGGCGGTGGGGCTCGCCGGTGGGCATGAGATCCATACCACCGTCATGCCGTTCATTCTGCGCGGCGTGAGCCTGCTCGGGTGTAACTCGGTGGACGTAACCCAACCCTTGCGCAGCGAGCTCTGGGGTCACCTGGCGGGAGATTGGCGTCCCGCCGACCTAGGGGCCCTGCTCAAGGAGACGATCAACCTGGAGGGACTGCCACCGGTCTTCCAGCACATGTTGGCGGGCGAGACGAACGGCCGAATCCTGGTGAAGATATGACCGGAGCCTCGGTCTCCGCGCCTGTATCGCCGCCGAGCGGCTGGTCGCGACAAGACGACAGCAGGCTCTCAATCCACCGTGTGCATTCGCCCATGATGACGTTGCGGCGGCACCAAACGGGATCGGCGCCTAGACGCTCGCATGGGACGGGGAACCCGAGCTCACCGCCCCCTCGGTTCTTTGCGGGCGGAGAGACAGGCGGCTGATGGCCAGAACCAGCGTTGCCTTAGGAAAAGGTCCTTATCACCAGGTCGCCAACATAGAGGACCAGCGCCCAGAGCGCCAGGATGCAGCCGAGGCCCAGAAGCGGATTACGCTTTTCCTCGGCGCGCAGATCGTCGTCCACCCTGCTACAGAGGGCATCGACTGGACTATAGTTCAAAGCTATGGGCGCCTCGCCCCCGGGCGCGGACATGTCGGTCTGGTCAATGCCGCTCACGGTGTTCCTCCCCGATCCAATGCTCGTCTAGTAGTACAAGTGATGACACCTTAGCGACGATTCCGAGTCGCATCTTTGACTTGGCGCACGTACATCGCACGGCGACGCGCCCTATTCACTGGCATCAAAGTCATCAAGGGGTCCGAGGCGAGTCTTTAGGGTTGGCGAAGTGGCGCGCACGGGTAGATCTGGGAGAGGGCCCGACTGACGGCCACCTCCGCGGGGGCCCACGTGTGCGGGTCAAGACGCAGCGCCTCCAACACCTTGTTCACGGTCGCATCGATGGGCTCCGAGTCGGGCACGCACCACATAGGATCTCCGGTCCCCTGCCCCCGGAGCTTGCAGGCGCAGGGAGCCGCGAACCACTCGCAGGCGGCGGCATCCACGCCCTTGAACCCTTGGGCGAAGGCTCCGTCGCAGAGGCGGATCAGCTCGCCCACCGTCGGACCTGCGGCCCAAAGCAGGGTGCTATCCAGGAGGCAGTGGCAGAGTAGAACGGCCTGGAGGGCCCGTCGCAAGGGTATCGGCGTCGCCCCTCGATGATTCCTCATGACCCTACCTTACAGTGAAAGTCGCGCCGAGGGCGCACATTTTCTCCCTCGCGCTCTGGCAAGGGCCGGGGTGTAGGGAAGCGATCATGGCGACCACGCCGTAAATTCGCTGGGATGACGCGGGCGCGATGGGCGTTAGCGGCAACGCCGATCCGACCTCAACAGGCAGCGGGCGACACCAGCAACCTAGAGCCCCAGAGGCCAAGACCCCATGAGCAAGCGCAGCGGCAAGGTCCTGCGTCCCCACTCACAGCCTGTGCGACAATCCGCGGCCCCTCCTGTCGTAACCCCGAACCCTGCCCCCCAATGAACGCCCCCGAGCCGAATGCGAACCCGCACCTTGCCCTGAATCCCCCTCTGCCCGCCCGGCCCGGCGAACGACTGTTGTGGGGCAGGCTCTATGGTGCGGGGGCGGCGCTCGCCATCGCCTCGGCCGCGCGGCGTCACCCGGGGCTCGTCCTGGCCCTGGTGGAGGACGTGCAGGCCGGGGCCCGCCTGGGGGCGGAGCTCGAATTTTTTCTGGGCCGGGACCCGGTTGGCTCGGCACCCCCCCTGCTCGGCTTCCCCGACTGGGAGACCCTGCCCTACGACGTCTTCTCCCCCCTGCCGGAGCTGGTCTCGGAGCGACTCCTCACCCTGCATCGGCTCCCCGGCCTGAAGACGGGGATACTCGTGGTCCCGGTGGCGACCCTGATGCAGCGCCTGGCCCCCCGGGACTTCGTGGATGGACACTCCCTAGTGCTCGCCGTTGGCGAGCGCCTGGACCTAGACGCCACCCGCCGCCGCCTGGAGCGCTCCGGCTACGCGTGCGTCTCCCAGGTGATGCAGCACGGGGAGTTCGCGGTGCGTGGGTCGCTCCTGGACTGCTTCCCCATGGGCAGCGCCGAGCCCCTGCGGATCGACCTCCTGGACGACGAGGTGGACAGCATCCGCACCTTCGACCCCGACACCCAGCGCACCCGGGAGCGACTCAAGCGGGTGCGCCTGCTGCCGGCCCGGGAGTTTCCCCTAAACGAGGAGGCCGTCTCCGCCTTCCGCCAGCGCTACCGCGCCACCTTCGAGGGGAACCCCAAGGCCAGCCTGATCTACCGGGAGGTCTCGGAGGGCCGCTCCCCGGGGGGCCTCGAGTATTACCTGCCCCTCTTCTTCGAGCAGACGGCCACCCTCTTCGACTATCTGCCGGAGGGGGCCCTGGTGCTGGAATCCGCCGGCTGCCGGGAGGCCGCGGCCGCCTTCATGGCCGGGGTGGACGATCGCTACGAGCAACGTCGCCACGACATTGAGCGACCCCTGCTCCCGCCGATACGACTCTATCTCCCGCCGGAGGAGCTCGCCGGCAGGCTCAACCGGCTCTCGGGCGTCCTCTACCAGAGGCCCGAGCTGGACGGCCGGCGCAAGGGCTACGCGGGGGCCCACAACTTCGCCACCCGCACCCTCCCCCCCTTGGGCGTCCAGGCCCGGGCCGCGGAGCCCGTCCAGGCCCTGCAGGGCTTC